>JBCCKZ010000167.1:0-9833 GCA_039027135.1 Planctomycetota bacterium | reverse complement strand
ACAAGTCTGCCCAATCGAAGTGAGCCGTGAACCCGCTGTGAGCGGAGCGAACGAAGGTGCTGGGTACAAGGCAGCTTAGTGAAGTGTTTGTCCCACAAAATATGGATTCTTTGTTTATGCATTGGCCCGATGCCTTCGCGGCTACGCCGCATCCGGCCTACGGCTCACATAAAAGCTGCGTTTTCACCTTGTTTGACTTGTGTAGACACCAATGCCCCCGGGAGGGTGAAGTCGTTTGGGTCCAAACAAGCTCGGACGAATGAAGTTCAGGAAATACCAGGCGGTTAAGCCAAACGAGACTCACGAATGCGTCTGATCAGAAGGAACGTGAACAACATTTCAATGAACACGCTACTCCACTGATAGAACGTCAAGCCCAACCACATCACCGGCTCATCGCGAAGCCACTCCGTGAAGAATCGGAACGCCGCGTAGGCGATCAAATAGATCATCATCCATAGGGTTCTTCCAACACCGCGATCGATGGCCGTCGCGGCTAGCAATGCGAACCCAAAGTGAAAGCACAATTCATAAAGCTGCGTGGGATGCCGATGACTCAGCCCACCATCGGGGGCCCCCGCAAAGCTCATCGCCCAGGGAGCACCCGTCACCACTCCATAGCAACAGCCATAAAGAAAACAGCCTACTCTTCCTATTCCGATGGCAACGGCGACTGGAACAACATAGTCGTCACCCGTTCGTGTCTGGACCATGAGCGCGTACTTGCCAAGTTCAACACCCGCGTAACCACCCACCAATCCCCACAGAATCGTTTTGCCGTCAGCAAACCACGTCAACCAAACACCATGACGCAACGCTCCATCAAAAAGGAAGGGTAGCTTGGCAAAGAATACAGCTCCAATGAAGCCACAGAGCGAGATCACCAATCGCTGCAAATTAGTGAGTGATGACTCTTTGGTTCGAGCTCTCACGAGGACTCCGGAAACCACAACTGCCGCGACCATCGCGAGTGTGTAGGCTAGCCTCGATCCGATCATTACGATCCCGGTTCAATCGGTGGCAGCTTCAGATGGCCGGGCCGGTATAGCGTGTTGTACGCACAAAAAGGCACCATGTGACCTGACGGCAAGACGTGATGAGTGCAGCATTTCATCAGTTGCCTCACATCGAAGTTATAGGCATCCAGAAAACTCGTAATCGTGATTCTCAACAGATCCTTTGCGGTCGCTCGGCCGCTCATCACCTTTGCGGCAAACTGCTCGAAAACACGTTGTTCATGAGTCGTCGGCGATGGGCTCGAGCTGCCGATGGAAACGACATCGTGACATCCACAGTCGCTACCGCAATGAACATTCCGAGCGAGAAAAACGTCCATTAGCTCCTTCGAACGTTCCGGTGTGAATGAAATTCCACCTGCAATCAAATCAAGATTGTCGGCAATGGGGCCAAAGCGACTGATCGGAACGAAGTCTTCGTCTTGCCTCACGGCCAACAGAATTTGATGGCAATTGGGGTGAGCGCATGGCAATGGCGCAAAGTCTTCTGTTTGCACCGGAGAACCCTGAGCACGTGAAAGCCCCTCAATCACGTCCGGAAAGGTAATTCGACCTTCCAAAGCGTCGGGCGAAAGATGTCGCCCACAAAACGTCGCCGGCTGCAGGCTCAGGCCAGTCACGCAATCAAATCGACGCGCTGTATCCCAAAGGTCCTCATAGAAATCCTTGGGTAAAGGCGAAGTCAGTGTCGCCACCAAAGTCACATGAAGACCGACCTCTTGCAGCTTTGAAAGCGCCCTCTGTTTGATCTCAAGTAAAGGCTCTCCTCGAAGTCGTTCGTAGACACCGTCATCTTCACCATCCCATTGCAGATAGATCTCGACCCGATCTTTCCGGGCCGCCAAGAACTCTACCAAATCAGAGTCTTTTGCAAGTCGAATGCCGTTCGTGTTGACCATCACATAGTCGATGGGTCGTTGGAGAGCCTCATCAACAATGACACGGAACTTTGGATGAATCGTGGGCTCGCCACCTGAAAGCTGGCACACCTCGGCTCGGCCCTCACACTCAACCAGCCGATCAAGCGAGGCGATGACGTCATCAAGAGGATGATCGTGACCTGCCGGGCCACTCGATGCAAAGCACATGGGACATGAAAGATTGCACCGATCGGTTAGCTCAACGAGGCCGATGCAGGTGTGTTGCTCATGGTCTTCGCATAGCCCGCAGTCGTGCGGACAGCCTTTGCGAACGCTTGTCGATCGAGTCAAAGGGAGAACCGAGGGTGTTTGACCTTCAGGGCGATCCCACCAGGTCACGTCACTGCATACGAAGTCTTCTCTCAATCCGCACTTGGGACACCGCTTTCGGAAGTAGACTCGCCGCCCACGTGTAATGATCTTCGCCGGTACGACATCCATGCACTCCGGACAAAGCGAATCCGTCGTTCCGATGACGGTGTAATCAGCTCGCGGACGAGGATCGTAGACTTTCGCTGCTGAAGTGATCATGGGCGTCCTCATTCTTTGAGCTCCTCGGCCTCTTTCGCGACAAAGATACCATCGCTCGCATTCGAAGACTGTTGAACTGCGCTAAAACTCGAGATTTGATTCGATGCAACGATCGCTCTCACCACGCGTGCCACGGCAAAGCTTGCAATCACAACCCCAAGAACCACGCAACTGGGAATCAAGATCGCAAAGTAGGTCGATCCGATATCGGCATCATCTATCACGCCACTACTGCTTAGTGCGATTGCTCCGAAACACACCGCAGCGAGCAGGATGACGGTGCTGAAAATGCCAAGAACTCCCAACAGAAGCGAGAACAGCAGGCTGTATCCCAGGCGGCTCGCTGGTGACAGCTCGACGCCGCGTAGTGATGAGATGGCGAGAGCCGAAACAAAAAACAGCGCAAAGAGACTAGCGAAGAAGAACACGCCACCATCCTCTTCAGCGAATAGGTAGGCGCAGACCACCAACAAAACAATCAGCAAGATCCCAAGACCGGCGATCATCCAACAGCCGGCTTTGTAGTGAACCGCTTCCGTGGGAACTTTCACTGATGATGCTGGCGTCTCCGGTGCTTCGTACGGATTTGACATCAGGTCTTCTCGATCCTTGGTATCAACGCATCACACTCCACAAACGCTTCGCAGCATCCAGACTATTTGATCCGGGCTTCTCATTGCCATAGACCCAAGCGTTGTAGGCATCGGCGACGATCCTGGCGGCGGGCTGTATCTCCGGCCGTCGCTGGCTCAACCGCTTTGCATATCTATCTGCGGGCTCATCTTCGCGTGGAGAAGTTCCCACACGTCTTCCCCAAGCTTCAAGAGCCGCATACGTGATCACCAAAGCTGTCGCTTCATCAACCTTACCCATCGGATTGCGATACTGAGAGAAATCTCTTCCACGAATGACCGCAGCCATGGGCCGTGAAGGATCGAGACCAAACTCCTCGGATGAGTCATCGGGCGTTTCAAACCAATTGGAAATCTCATTCCAGTATCGAAAAACAAACCATCCCAAAAACCCAGCTAAGCCGACAAAGATGAGGAACTGGAGCAAGCTTCCAAGTCCAATCGATGGCGAGAATGATGTAGATGGTTGTGGCGAATTGGAGCGGGAATCCGACGAGTTCGAATCTGATGAAGCTTGAGAAGATTGTGACTTTGACTCTTCCGATGGATTTGATGAACGAGGTGCATCATCCGACCGAGCCTTGTCACTACGGTCGGCTTCGCTGTCCGCGCTTGAATCGCTCTCGAGTTTCTCTTTCGACTGGCTTTCGCTCCCGTCCGATAAATCAGAGCTCTTCGAGTTGGGCTGGCTTGGGCTACTAGTGGGCGGTGTTTTCGACGATGACTCGCCAGACTTCGACGCCTCGGCATCCGATTTCATATCACCGGAAGACTTAGATTGCCCGGGACTTTTCTGCGGACTCGATGACTGCGGATTTTGTCCTGAGGACTTAGGGTTAGCGTTTGATTTATTCGATGAATCTTGACTTCCACCTTTATTTAAGCTTTTCGATCCTGGCGATTGTCTAGTTGATGCAGCACTTTGCTTTGATGAGTTTTCCGAAGGGGAAGACGACTTGGCCTGCGATTTTGATCGAGACTGGTTGCTGGATTTTGATTGGCCGCTCGGCTTGGGCTGACTCCTTGATTTGGCATTACTTGCAGACTTGGATGCCCCGCTCGACTTCTGACCCTTTCCGGATTTTTGTCCACTTGAAGACTGCGATTGACTGTTCGATTTAGAACCACCACTCGACTTGGAGCTACTTGCCGACTTGGAAGCGCTACTCGACTGAGTCCCCCCCTTGGATTTAGCTTGTCCTCCGCCAGGCTGAGATCCTCCCGACGATTTGGCACCATCCTTGGATAACTTCCCATTCGGTGATTTCGAACTACCCGGTGATTTTCCTCCCTGTCCCGATTTCGCGCCTGACTGCTGTCCACCTGGTTGCTGTGAACGACCTTCCGGTTTACTTCCTGATGGCGAACCTCCGGGTGACTGATCGCCTGAAGAACTTGTCGCGCGATCATTCTCATCATCTCGCTTGGCCGCTTCGTTCCCCCACCCCAACGAGCTCGCTGACAACTGTTGGTTGTCAAGGAAAGCAAACCATTGCCCCTGTCTTAACCATTGGCCTGGAATAGGAAGCACGAAGGTAATCATCATCACCATCAGGACCATGGCTAAACCTCCACCAATCCAACTGGCGGAAACATTGACGGGCATCTCGACGCCACGTTGTCGAAGGTACCTCCTCAAGCCTAAGAAGCTGTTAACAACCAACAGCGACAACGCGGCGAACAAATACAAAGCCAAGTAGCGTTTTGCGGCAGACCAACTACCGCCACCCGACCGAATGAAAAACTGGCCAATGCCATAGAGCGGCAAAGCACCCATCGCCAGATAAACGACACTCCGCCCCACAATGGCTGTTCCGCCACTTTTCTTCTTCGACGTGCTCGCCGAACCAAAAAATATTGAATCGATTAAACCTCGATCACTGCTATCGATCGATTCATCAATCACCGTGCAGTCTCGGACCACCCAATCCGCCAAGTAGCCAATGGCGGCGATCAAACAAAAAGATGCAAAGGGCGAGCCAAAGAAACTCGACATCGCAACCATCGCCACGGCCGCCAAAGCAAGTGCATATCCGATTGAGTAGTTTCGGCTTTGCTCAATGGCTAACCGAGCGACCGAGACCACGCCCAGCGTGTAAAAGAACATGATCCAGCTCACTCGCGCTGGAAAACCACCGCGATAGAGCAGTAACATCAAAAAGTTGCATAACGCCGCCAGCATGACGAAAATCAAGAACGGCGTCACAGCAACGACGGCGTAATCGGCAGCGGTGGGTAAACGGCGTTTCACAACCGTTCATTGTAGGTGAATTATCAGGAGTAACTGTCCGTGATCTTCACAGCAGATGCAGCCGGGAATCCCATCGGCAAGTTTCGGTCGGAAACCTGCCAGCGTTAGGTGCAACGGAGAGCCAATCCGAATACCTATCAGCCGATCGGGCACTAGCCCGCTTCCCGCCGAAACCGGACGCTAGCACGTTTCAGCTGAGGTTCGCGGATAGGCTTAAGAGGCCGTATCAGCCTCGGGATGAGATCGCTTGTAACGCTTCATCGCCGAATGAATATTACTCATCGGCACCCATTTGCCTCGGGTCTTATCAGACTGAAGCAGCGTTTCCGGAAGAATCTTCCCGGTATCGATACGCATCAGCAATTCGGCATCACTGATTGGACCCACGCGCTTGTTCTTCTGGAACCAACCGGAAGCCATGTAATACCAGCCAGCGCTCATGACATTCACCAAACGACCTCTGCGACCAGTGGGACGCTTTCCTCAAATAGAAAAACATGCCCCAATCCGCTTTTATTAGTTCTCGACGAACCAACCGTATGTTAGCCACGTAAAGTGATATAAACCAACACTAAACCGCATTCATGACGGTTTGGGACACATTGTTACCGCCCATATTCAAGCGGTTACCATCGTCCGCTGCCGTGATCCACACCGACAACGCGCGAAGCTTCGGGACTGATGCCGTAGGGCAAGTCTGGGTGATTCAGTTCCAGAAACACTGTGTATTTCTGGTGAACAGCGTCGCTGAAGACCACGGGTGCGTGCGTCAAACGAAGAAAATGCACTGGGTTCCCGTTCCAGGCGCGGACCATCACACCCGCTTCGAGAGTCGGCTGATGGCTCATTTTCAGACCCTCGGAGGCCAGGTGAGTCACCTTTCGGGGATCTCCCGTGAAACCGTGCAGGGTCAGCCGCTGCAGTTTCTGGCTTCGATCGAAGTAGTACGTCAGCGTGCCAGCCACGTCATCGGGATTCGTACCGGTGACGACTGGCACTCGCAAACCTTCTAGGTTCACATCCGCGAGCACAGTGCTAACTCGTGCGAAACGCGATATCACCCAAGCTGGCGTGATATCGAAACGCAAGACCTCGGCGAGTTCAGCGGTGGTCGCACCAGTCAGACGCGGGTCTTGTTGCGGGTCATTGGGTAGTCCACCCAACCGACGAGCCACCTCAGTGTCATATCGAAATCGCGCGGAATTGACTGGCCGTAACCTTTCAACCTCGTGGTGAGCATGACCGGCATAACCTGACTCTCGCAGCTCGGCGACATCGACTGCGGCCGTGGCTGTGCCACTCGAGACCGTCGACGGTCGAAGTGTATTGAGGCGATCGCTTAGCGAACTCATCACTCCCTGTCCCGACTCCGTTTCCGACAACATGTAGGGTCCACCAACGGCGGCGACTAGCAAGACCGGTAAACGAAGCTGCGAAAACATATGAGGTAGATCGGCGAGATGACCATCAAGTCACCTCGATCTTGTCGCCAAACCCTAGGTCCCGGAGAATCCCTATCTTCGCCAAGCCAATTAACGTCTACCAAATTGAATGTCTTCACTAGCCGATCATCCCGCAAGTATCGAGGCGTTACTTAATGAGCTAGCGAAGATGTCACCGCGACAGCGCGAAATCAGGTTGCAGGATCAATCGACTGACCAGCGGCAGATTCTTCTCGATTCAGTCGAGTTGAGGAAAAAAACGCTTTCGAAACTGCCTCCCAGTGAACGTTGGTATTTGGTTACCCGAAGATCCCTGCAGCAAGCCACGGCTTGGCAGGTCGCGCACTGGAAAGCCTCACGATTTCCGTTGGGCCAAACTCTAACGGATGTTTGCAGTGGAATCGGTGGTGATGCAATCACCTTGGCAAAAGCTCACGAAGTTCAGTGTATCGAACGTGACACCATCGTTCTGGAGTGCCTACGATGGAACTTATCAACGCATCTGAGCAGAGAGGTTTCCATCGAGACGAGAGATTTCGATGCAAGCTGTGTAACTCCCGGGGGCTACCTACACATCGACCCCGATCGCCGAGCACTTGCGAACGGAAAAGAAACACGGACGATCAATGTAGATCGCTTCTCGCCGTCGCTGACGCAGATTCTGCCGGCGATTGAGCGATCTCAGGGGAGCATTGTCAAACTTGCACCAGGTACGCATGTCGACGTTTCCATGCGTGATGGAATCCACGCGTGGATTTCGCTGGCGGGCGAAGTTCGCGAACATGCTTGGATGGTTGGCCAATTGCGACACTCGTTCAACGAGTCGCGAGCAGCCGTCATGCTAAACCGAGAAGCTGAAGCAATCTCCTTTTGCGCCGATATGATCGAAGAAACGGACACAATCGACACTCCTTGTCGGTTTCTCATCGATCCTGATGCTGCAATACGGGCGTCGGGTCTGACGGTAGCATTTGCATCCCACCACCACCTGAAGGTACTGCATTCTCCGGCTGGATTCTTGACCGCTGATGAGATCCCAGCAGACGTTTTGAATATGTCGATCATCGGAGAGGTTGTTTGGCAGGGCTCCGCCGACTTGCGACGGCTCAAACGGGAACTGAGGCTTCGTCACGCCCATGTTGAATCGATTAAGGATCGCACGGGAATTCCTGATGCAGCGCGACGTCTCAAACTACCTTCAAAGAAACAAGAGATTCCACTCACACTTTGGCTTGCAAGAAAAACCAACAGTCACGGAATCTATGCCGCGCTGACAAAGTCTGTTGCAGCGTTCGGGTCTTAGAATCCATTTGATGACTTGATTTACCCTCCCTCAGGGCATTGATATCTACACAATTCAAACAAGGTGAAAACGCAGCTTTTATGTGAGCCGCAGGCCGGATGCGGCGTAGCCGCCAAGGCATCGGGCCAATGCATAAGCAAAGAATCCATGTTAGGTAGGACAAACACCTCACAATGCCGCCTTTTACCCGGCACCTTCGTTCGCTCCGCTCACATCCGGTTCACGGCTCACTACGAGCGGGCAACTTGTGTAGATACCAATGCCCTCAGGTAGGGCGTTTTCGAAACGTTTCATAGACGTTCGAGGTCCACATAGTACGCGCCCGCGATCTCTTGACCCTCTGCATCAAGCAACCATGTCTGTAACTCGATAGGTCCCTTGTCGACCTCCGCTGTGAAGGTCACTCCCTTGCCATCGGGGTCGACGTTGGCCTTCTCGTCGAAATCTCCCAAACGCATTCGACCTGAAACGACTGGCATTGCCGGCGCTTTCAAGTAAACACCATCGGTCACCGCCGTTGGTGGGAGAGATCCGGTGATCGCGAGTCCACTTTCAGTGGGAAATCGACGAAGCGTGAATCGGTAAGTGCCAGGCTGGTCTACCACAAGATGCCAAATGCCATTCTTCCTTTGTCCCAAACGAACCTGCAACTGTTGATCAACGAATACGTCCAGCCACTCACATGCTGTGATTGTCATGGGATTCTCGAATTCGCTTCCGATCACAACACGCTGAACATCGCTCACCGTGTCTTCGATACTTTCCCACGCTTCGGCTCCCTTAGCCTTGAGTTTTTGCATCACACCGGGAAAATCGCCAGCCACATCCCGATCTTGATGAGGATCGACGGACACGTCGAAGAGCATTCGATTTTCCAGCAAACGCCATTTCTTCCACAGAATCGCTGCACCATCGGGATGAGGGATCTCGGGATTTTCCTCGGTGTAAGTCACCCGCATCCCTGGCATTCGGGAATAGTTGATGACGATCGATCGATCATCAAATGAATTGGACTGGCCGCGGAGCAACGGCGTTAGGTCGTCTCCATCCATTGTCGACCAATCACGTTTGATTCCCGCCATCGAGGCCAATGTCGGGAGCAAGTCTTGAACCTGGGTCAACGTATCGATATCACGTGGTTCGCCAAATGACGCGTCCGTTGATCGGATGAAGCACGGAACACGATGACCACCATCCCAAAGCTGGGTCTTCTTACCACGCATGCCCGCGTTGAAGTACTTCGGTCCCATCGTTGAACCATTGTCTGTCAAGAACACGACAATGGTGTTGTTAAGCTGTTCAGTTTGTTCGAGAAACTCCATAAGACGGCCCACGTTGTCATCGATGTTACTTCCCATAGCGAGGAAGCTCACCAGACCATCAAGCTGCGATTCGGGTAGATCTTGGATCAAATCGGGATGCTTCTCCAACGAATCCCGGATGGGCTGTCGGTAGTAGTAAATTCTGAACAGAATAACAAATCAAGGGATTCAAACATAATGAAAAGTGTTCAAAAAATGAATGGTTTAAAAAAATTATATTGGTTTAAAAATTGATTAAGCAACTTACCCAGAGAGGTTAAAACATAAGTCAACTCCTGTTAGAAATACAAAATGTAGAAGCACCCAGACAAAAATGCTTCACAAAAAAAGATTTAAAAATTTGGGAGTTTGTTTATGTTTTAACCTCTCTGAGTAGTTTGCTTAATCAATCAATTTTTTAAACCAATATAATTTTT
>JBCCKZ010000166.1:0-9854 GCA_039027135.1 Planctomycetota bacterium | reverse complement strand
GTTGGTTGAGGAAATGAATCTGCGAATCAACAAGCTCGAGCCAATCTTTGAAAAGCTTCGTGTTGCCGGTAATCGGATGCTTGCCATCAAGAGTCAACTTTCCGATCCCAACCGAAGCCTAATTCCCGGAGCTCCCAGCGATGATGAGCTGCGAAGAGAACTTCGTCAGCTGATGCGATTGACGTTCGAGTCACCCGCAACGCTCGGCCGTCGAATCGTTCGCTGCGACGCTTACAGTGATGATTACGATGCGGCCAAGCGAGTTCTTTCTGCAGGCAACCTTCGACTCGTGGTTTCGATCGCCAAGAAATATCGCAACCGAGGGTTGTCATTCTTGGATCTTATTCAGGAGGGCAACACTGGATTGATGCGAGCGGTTGATAAGTTTGAACATGCTCGAGGATACAAGTTCAGCACTTACGCCACCTGGTGGATTCGCCAAGCAATCACGCGAGCAATCGCTGATCAAAGTCGTACGATTCGCGTGCCGGTTCACATGATCGACACGATGAACAAGATCCGCCAGATCACCCGTGATCTGGTTCAAGAGTTTGGTCGCGAACCCACCGCCGAAGAAGTCTGCAAGCGTAGCGGATTGAGCATCGAAGACACTCGTGTGATTCTGAAGATGAGCCGTCAGCCTCTTTCGCTTGATCAACCGATCGGCGATCACGAAGACAGCGTCTTCGGTGAGTTTCTGGAAGATCATCGTGACGACGATCCACTTCTTGAAACCAACCGCGAAGCTCTGAAGGCTCAAATCGATTCCGCAATGGAGACACTCAACTATCGCGAGCGAGAGATCCTACGCCTTCGCTATGGTTTAGCTGATGGGTACACCTACACGCTTGAGGAAGTTGGACAGATCTTCCAAGTCACGCGGGAGCGTGTTCGACAGATCGAAAGCAAGGCTGTTCGAAAGTTACAGCAGCCTTATCGTGCGGCATCGCTGGTTAGCTTCCTTGATGGTGCGGAGCTTCCCTATCTTGAGAGCACTGAGGCCATTTGAGCTATCGAGACGATAGTCTCGATCCAACTCGGCCGAATGGGGAGTGCAACGACGCCTAGGGTGTCTGCTTGAGCGGACCCGACACATTCGCACCTCAGTTCGGCTTTGAGACGATCCGAGAACCCCAGTCGAAACGCGTTAGCATCAAGTTTTGACAGGAACGGCGGGCTGGCGTCCGGTCGACTGATAGGTGTTCGGATAGGCTCTTACTCTTTAACGTTGGCAAGACGCTCACGCATCAAACCTTCAAGGCGATCCTGAAGCGATCGATGATCCGGGTCATCGAATAAGTTTTCGGTCTGATCCGGATCCCCTTGCATGTCGTATAGCTCGCCAACACCATCACCATAAGAGATGTAGGCGTGATCATTTGTGCGAATCGAAGCATGTCGGATTTTCTTGACGACCCGGGTGGTGATAGCCGTCGAGTTTGGATCCGATTCGATAACCTTTCGAATCAATGAAGTCCCTTGCACGGATTTGGGATTCGTGACGCCCATGACTTCGGTGACCGTTGGGTAGATGTCAACCAATTCCACGGGGAATGGATGACGGGTAGACGCTTTGATCGCTGAGTCACGACCCAAGGGTGGTACCACAATCAAAGGTACTCGGTTGACCGGTTCGTGCAGATTGGCTTTTTGCCAGAACTGGTGATCACCGAGCAGGTATCCGTGATCGCTTGTAAAGACAATCCACGTCGTTCGATCAAGGCCTGAATCGTGCAGCTGTTGCAGTACGACGCCGATCTGAGCATCCATGAACTCAATGCTCGCTCGATAGGCCGACCACATGCGTTTCTGGTTTTCGACATACTTCGTAAAGCCCAAACGTTCTGATTGACTGCCCGACCAACCTGGTCTGGGGATGCCGCTATTCTCAGGTGATATATCGAAGGTACTTGGAAGCTGTACCTCGTCGTGCGGGTAGTTTTCGAAGAGACTTTTGGGGGCCACCATTGGATAGTGAGGCCTGATCAGACCAACAGCTAGGAAGAACTGCTTGTTCGATAGTTGCTCAAGTAAACCGGACGCAATCCTTCCCGCTTTGGCGTCCGGCTGATGCTGACCATCATCATCCAACATGACTGAAACGAACGGACGATGCTTTGTTCCCGCGCCCTGACGCCCGTCCATTGATCGTTTGAATTCGTTGATGTTCAAGCAAGCGTAGAGCCCCTCGGAATGTGTTTCGGGGCCCTGGCAGTTAAAACGCTCATCCCAGCACTCGGGAACATCCGCTCCGTCGGTCCCATCAACGATGTCCCCGGGAACTCGCATGTGAAAGATCTTGCCCACGCGAGCGGAGTGAATTCCGGCTTCGCGGAGCGTTTCGCCAAGCGTTGGGCCGCGATCGTCGAAGTAACGAGATCGCATGAATGACTTACGCGATGGTAAACACCATGTGGCTTGGCAAAAGGCTTGGTCAAAGACGCAGCCTCGCTTTGCCAACTCATCCAAGTGCGGTGTGTTGGTTAGTTGATCGCCGTAGCAAGACAGCGCATTTGCCCGTAGGTCATCCGAGACAATGAAAAGAACATTGTCCTTTGATGGACCTGGTTTGTTCTCCGCAACCAGAACTGACGGAACCAAGCTCAAGATTGTGAAGCACGCGAGGGTGAAACGCGATTCAAGTTGGGTGAGCATGTTGGATCGTTCGATTGAGGTTGCGTGATCAAGGGTGGATACAAAGATCGGTAGACACCAAGGCTTGGAGATTGACTTAATACGCCTTGGTGTCGTATCGCACAGCGTAAACGCTTACCCTGCCGCGGGGTCCTGCCCATCAACCCACGGACCGCCAAATCGCATGTAATCCGGATCACGTAGTTTGCTTCCGTAGTCGTCCGCAGACCAGCCAGGGATGTGAGCCACGGGGCCACCAGCCTGGCTTCGCTTTTCCCACTGGGCGGCCCAGCCAGGATCCGTCGTGCCAATGTTGCGTTCATCGTCGACAAAGAAGACTTCCCCTTTCCGATAGCTCTGAGCTCCCAGGTTGACCACGGCCATGGCGGCAGCGCCCAAGTCCGGCGGATTGTTGCAAGCCATCGGGTCGTTGGCCGCGCAGGCGTCTAACCAGTTACTGAAGTGGGCATAGGTGGTGTTGCCCACTTTCTCGGTGGTGATCTTCTCGGCTTCTTGTCGAACGTGTGTGACGGGACCTCGTTCGGGAACGAAATCAAACGCGTCAAATTGTTCGCCATTTCCAAAGCGGAAGGTTCCGAAGTGCCCACGAATCAATTGATCTACTCGTGATTCTTGGTTGCACATCGTGGCCGTGATCAAGCCTTGAACGCCGGCGTTGAAATCAGCGACCACCGTGGCTACATCGGGTACGTCACGTCCGTCATATTCCATGAAGATTCCACCCGCGCCAACAACTCGCGAAGGAATCCTTAAGCCGGTCGCCTTGAGCATTGATGTGGTGCGGTGCACGAACAAATCCGTGAACATGCCACTTCCAAAGGGCCAGAAGCGACGCCACTGCTTGTAGACTTCGCGATCGAAAGGCATCTCCTCGGTGAGGCCCTCGTTGGCACCAAGCCATCGCTTCCAATCGATTGTCTTGGGGCTCATGTCGGGTTCGAGCTTGTAGTAACGCCATTGCCCAACGTCGCTGTTTCGGAAGTACTCGGTTTGAAAGCCAAGGACTTTTCCAAGTTTGCCTTCTCGTAATAGCTGGTTGACCTGGTTCCAAACGGGCAAGCTTGTTGACTGCACACCGACCTGCATGACCTTGCCAGAGGATTCCCATTGGCTCTGCACATCGAAAGCCTCCTCGACAGTTTTTGTCATGGGCTTTTCGCAATAGACGTTTAATCCTGCCTTGAGCGAATCGACGATCTGACGATGGTGCCAGTGGTCCGGTGTTCCGATACACACCGCATCAAGATTCTCTTTAGCGATCATGTCGAGGTAATCGACATGACGTGCTGGATCAAAGCCGGTTTCTTTTTTGATATGGTTGGCAACCTTTTCGCGCTGTGTCTCGTACACTTCGGCGACCGCGACTAATTCGATTGGGCGACCTTCGTTGTGTAGCTTGCACAGTGTCTTCACATGAGCCCCGAAACCTCGGCCACCGGGGCCAATGAAGCCAATTCGCATTCGCTCGTTCTTCGTCGCTGCTTCGGCTTTGCGGGCGGTCGATACCGCGGCGCTGGCTGCCGCTCCAGCTGCTACGGCTTTTGAGGATTGTTTGAGGAAACCTCGTCGGTCCGAAGTTGATTGAGAAGGTTGGTGATTCAAGGTGGGGCTCACGATTGAGTTGGGGCGGGAGTGGACAGAACCCAACTAATATAACTGAGCGGTGTGGCTGAATGCTGGCTGAATGCTGGCTGAAACGCTTTGGATTGCTCGACTGTCGGGGGCCCGCGTTTAGAGTTTCTTCAGCGTCAAGTCTGCGTAGTGAAACCCTCGCGGCCAGCCGGGAATGCCAAAGACGATTGGCTAACAGGATGTCCGGGCTAACTCGGTGCGGCTGGTGTTTGCGAAAAGTCACGACGCACCCGATCGATGAACTGATTGACATCTCTGGCGTGTGTTAGAGAGATCACGTGCCCGCCTCCTTTGACGATCTGGTCAGGACGGGTATTTCGAATGGGCAGTACCCAATCGCGGTCACCATGAATTTGGAAAACCGGGCAATCAAGCTTCGGGGTGAGGTTCCAATCGAGGATTCTTTCTAGTGACCATCTGAATACGACTCGGTCAGCATTGCAAAACTGTTGCGCAATTGCGCTGGTATGTGGAAACCATCGTTGAAGCAACTTCATCGTGAATGGTCGGCAAATCCACTGTGCGATTCGAATGGGGATCCAAGCGATCAAGGGCTTCAGCGGGCGGGCGCATCGAGCGAGCCTCGAAAGCTGCTCTGGCGAACGCACACTGCCAATCAAAATCACTGCCTTGGCGTTGAGTCGGTTTGCGAGATGCAGAGCGATGATCCCTCCAAAGGAAGCCCCTCCGACAACTCCACCGTGGTAAGAGGAGAGATCGACTTCGATGCGATCGCAATATTCGTCCAGCGTCTCGTTGGGTTTTGGTTTTGGCCATTTCGGAACCAGAAGATCTGGATGAGCCACTTTCTGCGGTCTAAACACACTCGCGTCAGCCGCGAGGCCGGAAAAGAGAATGAGCGGTGGTTGTGGTCCTGTTTTCACGGGATTTTGAAATCTAAAAAACAATCGGGTCGCATTTTATTTCCTGGGGTTAAGGCAGCTTCGCAACAGGCATCCAATTTCCCGCCTTACATTCGTCGCGTTTGCGACACTGACCAAGAAGCACATCTTTGGTAACCTTCGTATTCGGCCCGCTGGACCTAGTTCCTAGCAGCTACGTGCTTTCTTCTGCCCCCCACAAATCACTTTTTCTCATGCCCCGCCTCTCGACGACCAGCCGCGCAACACTGCTTGGCATTTTCTTGTTTCTCAACATCCACGGGAACATCATGGCACAAGATGCCGCCAAACCCACTGATCCCGTCAGCTATTTCATGGGCATGTCGCTTGGACAGCAGCTCGCTCAGAACGGTTTTACACTTGATGATCTGAAGATCGACCAATTGATTCGTGGTCTAGAGGACGGATGTGGCGGCAAAGAAGCTGCGATGACCGACGATGAACTCCGCTCAACACAACAGAAAATCATGTCCATGCTCCAGGATCGCCAAAAAGAGAAGTTGGCCCAGGTGGAGTCGGCGGGTAAGGAGTTCCTGACGCAAAATGCAAAAAAAGACGGAGTGAAAGTCACCGATAGCGGTTTGCAATACAAGGTATTAAAGCCTGGTAGTGGCACTTCGCCTGGTGCGTCAGACACCGTGGTCGTCCATTACACCGGGACCTTGGTCGATGGAAAAATCTTTGATTCTTCCGTAAAGCGTGGTCAGCCGGCAACTTTCCGCGTCGGCCAAGTCATCCCCGGCTGGATCGAAGGACTGCAGCTGATGAAGCCAGGTGCCAAATTTATGTTCTATATTCCCTCTGAGCTCGCCTACGGAGAGCGAGGAACACAAGGCATCCCTCCGAACAGCGTTCTGACTTTCGAAGTGGAACTGCTCGAGGTGAAGTGATCACCCTTTGGCGAAGGCTCGCTTTAGCTCATCAAGCGATGTGAGTCCCCGGGCGACCGTCATCACGGCCTCGCCCTGAAGGTTACGGTGACCATCAGCCTTGGCGGCCGCTGCAAGTTGTCCTGCGTCTTGCGTGGTTTCCATGGCCTTGCGTAGGTTCTCGCCAGGCACGAGCCATTCAAAGATGGCCACCCGTCCCAGGAAACCGCGCCCGTTGCAGTGCGGACAAGGTTCCATCGGCGCGGGGTTCCCGTTTTCATCGACCTGCTGTTCTGGTGGTGGTAGCACAAAAGGTTGATAAAGCATGGCCACCCGGCCTGGCGGGATGCCGAGCTGTTGCAATAGCTGTGGCGATGGCTCGTATCCTACTTTGCAATTTTCGCAGAGCCGTCTTACCAGACGCTGACCCAGTACACCGCCGAGATGTTTGGCAATCGACTTCCTCTGATCGCTGTAACGAGACAGCATTTCGGTGAGGCCGGCGATGGCACTGCCGGCGACCATGCGTGTGATGACCTGTTTCTCAAGGTTCTCCACCTGCCCCATCGCCAGTTCCAACGTGTCTGGCTCGGGCATCTCTGGAAACACCATCACGTCGGGTTCCTTGAGAAGCATCTTCTGCAACAGTGATATTTCGGTTTGCCCGGTGTCTCCGCCGAAGAAGTTTGCGGTGACATTGATCACTTCCGGCTCGGGCGAGCTTTGATCTTCGAATGATTGGAAGTCGCGGATGAACTTATCAGCGACGTTCATCGCGACATTCCATGTCGTCGTCAGGCCTTGTCCTTTGGGCGATGTGACGAGGATGAGGCTCTGCTCTTCGTTTAACTTCTCCTTGAATTGCGTGATCATGTTGTCACGCATTCCCAGGTCAGCCATCGTCTCAAAAGGGACTTTATGCGAATCAAGCTTTACTAACACGCGTTCGCCAGTGGGAACGCCCTGGGACTGTAACTTGACCTCGAATTTTTCCTTGGCGAGCTTTGCCGTTACGCTTCCCGATTGCGCGGTTCGACGATCAGCCGGATTGAGATGGCAAAGCTGCTTGAGCGCATACAACATGCCGTCACCGGTCTCCCGGTCGATCGGCGGCAAGGATTCCCATGATCCGTCAATCTGGTAACGAATCGCGCAGGCCGATTGCGAATAGTCCATCAACACGTGGGTTGCCCGCGACTGGATCGCGTGCGAGACCTGCCCCGATGCCACGGCATATCCTGGGTTTTGACGCGTGCTAATCAAAAGCGCTTGGGCTTCGGAATTGCTGCCAGCTTTCGGTGAGAAATCGACGGGGGCAACAGTTTGCCAAAGTTGGACCTCTTCGACGGCCATATATCTTCGTGGTGGGGAGAGAAGTGATAGGTGGAGGGTTACAGAATCCCAGGTGCTTTAACATCGATGCCCTTGAGTGCCATCTTCAACGCATCTTTATTGGGTGCGACGGCGAACGCGGTCGGGCGATCAATCAGTTCATCATCAATAAGCTGCTTTAAGCTCATCGTGAAATCCTGCATACCATCATCCGCCCCCATTCGAATGGCGTCAGGAAGCTTGTTGTCCGAACCTTCGAGCACAAGTTTTCGCACGATTGGGTTGAAGGTCATCACTTCACAAGTCGGGACCCGAGGCACGCTTGGGCGTATGCTCTTGAGCAGCTTTTGAGCGACGATGCCTTTCATGTTGAAAGCGATCGCAC
Organism: Planctomycetota bacterium; assembly: GCA_039027135.1. Classification (GTDB taxonomy): domain Bacteria; phylum Planctomycetota; class Planctomycetia; order Pirellulales; family Pirellulaceae; genus Rubripirellula. The sequence goes on along the minus strand of JBCCKZ010000166.1, from coordinate 2,079 downwards.
TGCGAATTGCATTGTGCATTTCTTCGGGGAACAAGTCTAGAATCCGGCCGATGGTTGTAGAGGCACTTGAGGCGTGAATTGTCCCAAAGACAAGGTGACCGGTTTCGGCAGCGTGAATCGCGGTCATGAAGGTTTCTTCGTCACGAAGCTCACCCACCAGAATGATGTCGGGGTCTTCACGCACGGCATGCTTCATGCCAATCTCGAAATCCTTCACGTCTTGGCCGACTTCGCGTTGATTGATAAGCGACTTATCTTCGGTGAAGATGAACTCGATGGGATCCTCAAGCGTCAAAATGTGCTTGCGATAGATGCTGTTGATGTAGTTGAGCATCGAACCAATTGTTGTCGACTTACCCGAACCCGTCACGCCAGCTAGCAGGACCATTCCTTGGTCGTAGTGGCAGAGCTGCTCGATCGAGTCCGGCAAAAACAGTCCCCGAAAATCAGGAATGAAGTTGTTGATCCGTCGGGCGACCAAGCCAATGTTTCCGAGCGACTTGAGCATGTTGACCCGGAATCGCCATCGGGTTTCTTCTACGTAGATCGTATGCGCGAAGTCGGCGCCGCCTTCTTCCTCAAAGATCAAAAGATTGCGTTGGTCCATCATGGGCAGCAGCAGCTTGACCATCTCCTCCGCGTCGATCGGTGGACGATTGAGCGGTTTCAATTCACCCCGAACACGAACCATCGGAGGTTGGCCCACCTTGAGGTGCAAGTCAGAACCCTCGAGCTTGACCAGCGCGCGGAAAATCTTGTCAACCTCGAGCTCCTTCTTCTCCTGAAGCAGGTTTTCTCGAAGTCGAGCGGCGACGGCCTCGGGGCTCGTGTCGGCGCCGAGACGCGAGGGACTGGGAGTGGCGGCACCGTTTTTGTGCGACATGGTTGCAATCCGAAACAGCAACGAGACTTTGGCTGACGAGACCGCCTATTCTACTATCGGAATCGATTTGTATCTGGAGGTCCACCCAAACACTACGCATTTCTGGGCACATCGGTGCGGGCCGTGAGGGGGCCGACGTAGTGGTCGCCGCCGATTTTTGAACTCGAGCCTATTTCAGCCGAAATTCCGTGTATCGGTCTCGATAGCCGTGATGCTGATTCCACCGGCCCTTCTTGGTGGATCCAAAATACCCATAGGCGTACGGGGATTTCCACACCGTCCGCGAGCTTGCCTCAGGAATATTTGCTTTGGGAGGCAGGACTGGCGCGTGAATTTTTGACATCCAATCACTCACCTTCGGGGCATTCGGATGGAGGGGAGGCGATGACGCTCGTCCAGATTCCCAAAGGGGAGCGTGTTGGCTCGAATCAAGACCATGAGCAGATTGGAAGTGCCCGTCTTCAAGTTTTAAGGACTCTGGTCCCATCATCTCCATTTGCTCGCCACCGTGCACGGGCGAAGCGAGTTGCTGATTTTCAGTGACGTTCGATGGCTGGAATGAAGAAACGTTGCCTCCGTGCGGAAATCCATGCGGCGTTTTGGGTGGCGCTGGTGGCCGAAGAAGGAGGTGCGGAGCGTTGGCAGGTCGGGCCGGTTGAGTTAGCCAAATTGCATTTTGTGCAACCGTTAAGCCACAAAAGGCTATTTGAATGACCGTGGTCAAGCCCAACGCGAGTCGAAGGTGAGTGGCTGTCCGCACGTTCTGGTGTTTCACGGTTCGCTCCCCAAGCGGCTTCGAAGTGAGTCATCCAATGCCATGATCTCCCGCATATAGGTATCGGATCGGTTTTGCCGGCCACTGAACTCGAATCGGAAAGGCAATTCAGCCTTGCCGTGGAGCGTCAAAATAGGTAATTCCGATAAATCGCATCGCAGGTGGGTGATGGATTTCCCGCCTAATGAAACTTCGATTAGTCAGGGATGGTACGAGCATGGGTTTGACACGGCGACAATGGGTTGGCCTGGCGGGATCCACGATGATTGGTGGCTCTTTGGCGGCTCAGGAGCGAACCGGCTCAACAAGACAGCTTTCCGAACCCGTCCACCGGGTCGCCAATGCTCGACTTGAACCATCGCCCGCTGCAAGTACTGCCAATCCAGGTATCCATCCGCTTGACCGAGCGTTGCAGATGGCT
>JBCCKZ010000165.1:0-9863 GCA_039027135.1 Planctomycetota bacterium | reverse complement strand
CTTCACAACTCATAGTGGCGATGGACGCTTTAACATCTATCCGATGCGAGCGGTCCATGACGCCTCCGGATTTAAGTACATACGAAACCTGCATCCTGATTGGTTGTTCACATCACACGTGACCTTCCAACTCGATCGCGGTGGTTTTTGGGACAGTTGGCTCGATGCCGCTGTCGCTGGTGATGCCAAGGCGTTGGAACTCGTTCGAGATCATCAGGTCAGACCACCAGAAGAACTCTACGATATCCGCGAAGATCCCTACGAACTCAATAACCTTGCCGAAGTTGAGGAACATGCCAAAAAGCTGAATCAACTACGAGCTGATTTGGACGGTTGGATCGAGTCAACCGGTGATGAGTTAGCATCATACGGCCCCGCGAAACAACGGCCCAAGAGCACTAGCCCCAACATCTTGATGGTCTTGATTGACGACATGGGGTTCGCGGACCTGTCTTGCTTTGGTGGCCCCACCGAGACACAGCACATCGACCAACTTGCGTCCGAAGGCATAAGATTCGGTCAGTTTTACGTTAACTCTCCGATTTGTTCTCCATCGCGTGTCGCACTGCAAACAGGCCGATACCCATTTCACTACCGCATCAGCTCTTATCTCGCTCGACGCCAGTTGAACAAGGAGCGGGAGATGCCCAATTGGCTTTCTGTTGATGCTCCGAGTTTGCCAAGGCAGCTTCGAAGGATTGGTTACTACACCGGTCACTTCGGTAAATGGCACATGGGTGGGCAACGAGATGTCGACGAGGCACCACTGATCACGGAATACGGATTTGACCGCAGCCTTACCAACTTCGAAGGTCTGGGCCCACGAGTACTGGGTTGGAAAACCGAAGCCAACGGCAAACGAAGCTTACACGCATTGGGATCTGACAAACTTAAGACTGGGCCAGTGATTGAAGCGGAACGGCATCAGGTAACTGACGCCTTTATTGATCGAGCAATCAAGCACATTGATCACGCCGGCGTTCTCGAACGTCCGTTTTACATCAACCTTTGGTTTGACGACGTCCACGGACCGTTTTATCCCGACGGTGACGCCAGCGTTGTACAGAAGCTACCCCAACGCGAACGTTATCGACTGGTGCTTGATCAAATGGACGAATCGCTTGGCAGGATCTTTGAGCGAATTCAATCCGATGAGAAGTTACGTGACAACACTTTAATCGTTTTGCTCAGCGACAATGGCCATGATGTCAACGCGGGAAGCGGTGGCGAGTTACGCGGTGGCAAGACGTGGTTATACGAAGGCGGTATTCGTTCACCGCTGATCGTATGGGGGCCAGGCATCATCGCCCCGGATGCGATCGGTTCGGTCAATAATCAATCGGTGGGCTGTTCTTTGGATTTGAATCGATCGCTCTACACAATTGCGGGCACAAACCCAGAGAATCCTGACGAGCTTGACGGCGAAGACATTTCGGCGACTCTTCTGGGCAAGGAACACAAATCGCGTCAGGACTTCATCGCGTGGCGACGTCCCATCGACCGTCCGGGTTTCAGTCACGGGCTGAAAGAAGACAACCCTGACTTGGCGATCCGACGCGGGCGATGGAAGTATTTGGTCAACCGAGATGGTAGCAACGCTCAGCTTTATGATCTCATCGAAGATGCAGCCGAGAGTCACAACTTGGCGCACAACCGGAAGGAGTTGGTCAACTCGCTAGATGATTCTTTGCGAAAATGGGACGATCACTTTCCCAAGACCACGCCTAAACCTCTAAGACGGCTTCCTCGGCCATGATGCATCGATCACTTGCGCACTCACGTTCGTCGAACGCTTCACGGACGATTGCACTTCATCATCAATCCGCCACGTGTTTTCGGGGCTGTGAATGAATGGATCATGTCAGTGTTCATCAGCAGTCTCAAACGTACATGATCGAACGAAAGAGCCTCGATAAATCGTTCCCAAGAACCACTCTCAAATCGTTCGTTACCAAGTCATTTGCCCAGCCCTTCGAACGCGACATCAATGCTCATACCGATCGTTTCCTAAGGCCTGTTAGTGATCCAAGCAACAGATTTGACGCAGAACCAAGTTGTAAGGCCGATACCTTCGGATCGTGCTGTGCAGAACTCTTGCTAGCTCTCAAGTGTCGGAAGACCAAACGCTGCGAACCCTCCACAATGCCCTGTGTCATCGAGCGTAGCCGACACTTGTTGACTTTCACTGTTCAACCACCGACCGTTGCCATCCTCTGAAAAACATAGGGCCGATCCGAGAAACTCAGCCGAGACTCGCTAGCATCCGGTTTCGACAGGAACTGCGGGGTAGTGCCCAAGCGGCTGATAGGTATATGGATAGGCTCATGGTCTTTTCTTTACTAGGTATGACAGAGGACAGCTGGCCACGCGAGAAAAGTAGTCGATTCTTGTTATTCGAAAAAAATGCCGCAGAGGGCAACAACTCGGAGTGACTCCCCCCATTCAAAAACATCAAGAAGTTGATCCTGACACCGTGAATGTTCTTTTCGTCTGTTCAAAAAACCGATGGCGTAGCCCGACCGCGGAGAAGATGTTCGCCGATCATGACTTGCTGAGGGTTAGATCGGCCGGAACGAGTCGATCGGCGGTCCGAACGATCAGTGCCGGCGATCTTCACTGGGCGGACACGGTAATCGCGATGGAGCCAAAGCACTTGTCACGGCTTCGAGCCGATTATCCGGGTGAAACTCAATACTTGGAAATGCATTGCGTTGATATTCCCGACGAATACAAATTCATGGACCCAGAGCTTCAGGATCTGATCGCCGACGCCGTCGCACGAATCTTTCCCGACTGCGTAAAACGAAAGTAAACAAGCGGCGACATACGGACAGGAATACTCGCGGTTCATGCATGACACGTTCATAGATCCCAACCCCCTCAAGAGACCCAGTGGCCACCCGAATGAGTGAGTTAGAGCCAATGAATGAACATCCACCGTCATGGAAAACCTCAAAACTCTTTCGACCGCTTTTGTTTCTATTTCTACTCTTTGGACCATTCGTCATCTTGCCGTCCCTGATGCTGTCACTGACCGTTGTGTCCCTGCGTGCTGCATGGTCGAAGCAACCTCGTGTTGCCTGGCGAATTTCGGTTGCATCCACCATCGTGTTCGCTTTCTTTGCCACCCATCCTACATCCCCTTTCTCCTGGCGATCGGATTGGCCGATCGCACCACAATACCCAACATCAATCGGAACTCTATGGCTTGTAGAAATGCAGCGTCCCTACTTGAATGCCGCAATCATCGGACTCTTGGTTGCAATGCCGCTGTCCGCAACATCGGCGATCGACACAGCGATAAGACGCCGACGAAACCAGAACGGATAAACGTGAATCGAATTGGCTCACTAGCTGGCTTGGCCTAAACACCTAGTGCGTTCCTACTGCACTAAAGAAGCATCCTAGTCTTCCCGCATTTTGAAATTCAATGTTCGATGATGTCACTCCGTATGAGAGCTGCTCGTGCCAATTGAGTCTACATTAGCCAAAGCTCGCCAAGCGGCAGACTTGGGCGATTATGGGCGGGCAAGAGAGGTGCTAAGCAGCAGCTTGCCAAACTATGACTACGACCCTCTCCTACTTGCGGCTTTGGCGGACCTCGCCCTGGCCACAGGCGATCGAATGGATGCGGGACGTTGGCTGTTGTCATTCATCGATAACCCAACTGATCAACAGCTTGAATCAATGAAGCTATTCGTCGACCGACATCGGCGTGGTGGATATCGTGGCCTCCTATCTCAACTGCCAAACGCCTGTCGCCCTCGCAAAATCGACGAGTCTCCGGCCTATCTTCGCGGTGTCCTTGAAAGCCTCAACGCACCAAGAATTTTGCAACTCGATCGTGCAACGCGAGCCAAGGGCAATTCTTTTGAATTTGTAGTAGTGGCATGTGGTTTCGGGATAGCTTTCCTCACCTTGATCGTTTGTTTTGTCGTCGGCTTCATCACCACCATCAATTGGCTTCTGGAGTAGCTAGGAGAATGGCAAGCAACCAAGTCAAAGAACGGATCACAAAGAGAGTCGATCGCACAGCATGACAGTTGGACGCTCTTTCTTGGTGAGATCAAAAAAGTAGGGCCCTCAGGAAAACGGCAAGAAACTGCGCCCAATTCTCGCCACCGGCGAGCCTTTGTTTACTCATGAGGAAAAAGAACAAGAAAACGTCGAGCAATGCTCATCCGTTCCACCGTTGGCACTACCGCTGGATCTCTGCTTTTTGCGGGCTCTTTCTTGGCCTGTTCGCTGGTGTGGTCTTCGTTGTCGCCACAGATACTTCTTCAATTCTCTTCGCTGTACTGATGATTGGGGCGACCACCACGTTAGCAACATTCACCGCCTATCGAATTCCTCATGCACCCGATGTCCTGCGAATACTTGCGGACTTTCTGAAATAGCAGGAAGCCAAATCCCAACAACACTCGTGGAAGTTCACCAGTTATCTGCTTGAGAAAGGGAGCCACTCTTGATTGATGTTTTTTCACTTGAACTGGCAATCTACTTCATTTTGCCACCAGTTCTTCTATTCGCACTATCGTATCTCTGCGCTGGAATTTTCGTGCCGATTGCCCAATTGGTCGCTGAATGCGAGGTCTCACACGATAGCGTGATGACCGCAATAGCCGTACTGATAATAGCAACTACAGTCCTGGCAATGCTCGCCTATTGAACATCTTATGCGAGAGGGTCTATCGGAGATGTCCCGGCCGCCGCCGTGGATGTCAACTGGCAAACCCCAGGGCTGAACCGCGTTCATGTGCGCGTCCAGTTTTGGGTTTATTGAGAACATCCCAAATCTGAATGACAGCAGTGCGGACGCCAGCGTGAAATCGAACCACGGTGAAACCGTGTTAATGCTGCTGCAGCGTCCAAGCTCATACATCAATCACAAAGACAAGCAAAAGATCATTAAGATTTGCTCCGGCATATTGCGGCCACCACCAAAACTGAAATTGAAAAACCTAATCCATGTTAGAGTCGACGAAAGCAACAAGAGCCTAGCCGAATAGCTATCAGCCGACTGGGCGATAGCGCGTGGTTCCCGTCGAAACCGGACGCTAGCGAGTTTCGACCGAAGTTCGCGGAAAGGCTCTAAGCTATTGAAACGCTCTTATACGAATCGGGAATAGCAAAGCCAAACCATGATCGGAAGAAAACCAACTCTCATTGGCATCCTAGTCGTCTTACCCGTTTTTGCGGCGATAGGTCTCTATGCTTGGTATCGACACTTGGTACCACCCCACATGCAGGACGTAGGGATGAGCCTGATCGAGCAAGAGCTATTCAACCGGGTCTGCATTGGAACATCGATTGGCGTTGTTGTTATCGAGCTAGTTCTTCTCACAAAACTACTTCGAGACCAGCCGTCGATATCGAAGGATCACAAGTGAATGTGCCAAACCTGTCAACGCTTGCGGCCTTGATCACTCTGATTATCGCAGGTTGCAGTTTAGAGGCGCCGCTTCCGAAAGCCGGTAATTTCCCTCCAGCGAATCTATCGAAACGAGAGATCAGCCTTTACCGCCACCTCGTTGAAAATACTCCGCGTCCGTCAACTGACCAAGTTCACTTTTTAACGTTAACACCCATCTCGGCATGGGGAGATGATGGAAACTGGCACAACGTTCCAAGTGATTTCGCGAGTGTTATTCCAACTGGATTCCGGTCGGCAAGCGACGCGAGGCTCGTCGACGGAACCGTTTGGCCGATCGGTTCAGAGGAAACATCGGTGATGGAATGGATCACCATCCTAAGGTGGATTAACGATAGAACGGCAGTGGTAGAACAAGGCAGTTGGTGCTGTCCCTTGGGGGGCGGCGCGACTGAATCAACCTACGAGCTGATTGACGGAAGCTGGAAGCGTACAAGCAGCGGTGGCGGCTGGGTGTCGTGATATCATCAAAATCGTATTCTCGTTGGCCATTCGAAGCCACTTTACCGGCAACACGAGTCATTGATCGAAATATGCGAGGCCATCCTCGGCAGGCGATTTCATTCGATATTCGAAGGATTCTTGGTAGAATGTGGTGTTGCTCGTCGAGGCGAAAAGTACCCTGAGCGAAAACTGGTCGTGGATCGCCGCGTTCAGTTCAGACACACCAATTGCATGTTCGCGCATCCACTCACACATCGGCCTTTCACTCTTCCAGAGGACACAACATGGCAGGAAAAATCACCGAAGCTGAAGTTTTAGAGGCTCAAGAATGCTGGGGTCAGGGGATCGTGGACATTGGCCACGAATACATGTCGGGGGGCGACTTTGTGGGACGAGCCACAAAGCACATCGAGGACTTGTACGCTTATGGAGATAAAGATCGCCCAGTGCTTTTCAAACCAACGAAGTGTGAGCACGTTCAGTTTCGCCGAACCTTTGAAGAGGCGCTGTCCTATTTTGTAGGACACAACTTCGCTCCGGCAGGTTGCAGTGAAGACAATGGTTTTGCGATTGCCCCGTACGTGGCTGTCTATTTGCCCGATCCGCAGATCATTTTGGAGGAAACACGTGCAATCGCGATGGGCAACTACTTCTTCGTCAAACCAAGTGGCGAGAATGTCAAAGTTGAGTACACCTTTGGTTACCGTCGAAAGAGTGCCCGAAGTAAGAAGCTGATCATTGACCTTCACCACTCATCTATACCTTTCAAGCACTGAATGCCTTGGTCAGCTCTTGCTAGGAATAGACAAGTGCAAAACCCCAAGTTGCTGGAACGTTGAATAGATGACAAACCCACATCTGCTACTCCCAGCTCTTGACACATACCGGATTCCCGAAAGGGAATCCGACAATTCAACTCATGATTCGTTTGCGTTTAGAGCTGTTCACGACATTGAAGTAGGTCGTGATCGAATGCGCGAGAAACGTGGTCTGATTGATCGCTTCAGCATCGTTTTATGCGATTGAGCCCTGCTTGGTTCATCAAGCGTCAATGATTTGTTGAGTTAGCGGGCGATCTTGGTGCTCACTGAAGATGCGGTGAACCAGCCGAGAGTGTTTCTCAACCTGCTATTCTCTTTGGCCACCGGATTCGCTACGGTCGATCGCATGAGATATTCTTTAGCGATCCTCTCCGCCTCGGCGATCTTGATTGGTGGGTCAATCATTGGCGGTAAACATAACGCAGAATTCGAACTTGTCCCCGCGTATCGCTTCGCACCTGACCATCCGGACGCAATCGCCAACGGAAAGTTCAAAGGTTATGTGAAATCCTACGACCCAGCGTCGCCGGATACAGCAAGATCGATATAGTTCGAGCAGTTTTTTCACTCCATGTGAAGCCTGAACTCAACACAGATTCCGCAAGTCCCTTGACTCTACATGGGGCATTTGATTATCGGCCTTTAACGGTTTTGTAGATCTTCACCATACTCAGGGCGCATCTCATGCGACGTTCACTTTTCTTCTTCGGACTCCTCGCTGGACTCGCAGGGCTTAATCTCTGGGCAACGGATGAAAACGTTTCGCCCGAACAATTGCCGGCCCTCGAATCGCGAACCGAATTCTCGGCTGATACGGCGTTCGAGGGACTCATTCAGACTCGCGTCGTTGTCAAAACGGGCAAGTCACCTGAGACGCTCAAGATTGTCTCTCGGCCGATGGTCATTGCACGTAGTGGCCAACCTGCGACCGTCGAAGTCGTTAGTGCTAACGGCGAAACACTTCACCTCGAGATCATCAGCGAAGCGGTCAAAGAAACAAAAGATTGATCCATTCTCGGGTAGGATGCTGGCCTTTCGAGATTGGTTCATTGCATGCGTCGATTGAGCAAAGGCATCAGGTTCGTACTTGCGGTTTACGCAGTTTGCTTTGTTGGTGGCTCCCTGAATCACGCCCGCGACATCTGGGTCAATGGCATCTTCCCCCACAGCAGTCGTCCCGTTTTCTGTCACGTATTCTGGACTCTGCTAACTTTCATCGATCCGATCGTGCCGGTCTTATTCTGGCTCAGATGGATCAAAACCGGTGTCACATTGGCCGCCACAATCATGTTGCTGGATGTAGGCATCAACACCTGGTATTCGATCAGCTATCGAGAGAGCATCTATTCGGGGAATGTTGACCTAATTGCTCAGACAGCCTTCCTTGCTTTTGTATTGGGAACTTGCCCGGTCATTTGGGCGGCATCCAGTCGAGATTCAAGCGATCTCAATGCCTAACGTCCCTTAAGATGTTCGCATTTTAAGGGACGTCCTCCTACTCGAGCACTCGCTACAGATGGCCAACCACCCAATCTTTGCGGCAACCTTTCATGGAGACGTAGCCGTCGTCAAGACTCTGCTTGATGAAGACAGCTCGCTTATTGCCGTACGAGATGCACAGGATCTGACTCCGCTACATGTTGCGGCGAGTCGCGGAAAACTGGATGTCGCCAAATTACTGATCGAGCGTGGCGCTGATATTGCTGGGCCATCCAAAGATGAACAGTGGACGCCCTTGATTTATGCCGCGTATCGCGGACATACGAAGCTTGTCGAATTTTTAGTCGCCCATGGCGCCGGCGTCACGGCCGCGGATGGCAACCCCATTCACTACTCAGGCCAACGCAGACACAAGGAAATCTGCCGGATTCTGGTACAAAGTGGGGCACTCGAAGGTTTGGTCGACACTGAGGATCCAGACGTAGTCAATCTCTTTCGTGCTGCCTATAGCTATGATGCCGAATCGGCCAACGAGATCCTCGCACGCCGTCCAGAGTTGGTTGACTGGAAAGACAAAGACGGTCGCACCGCGATTCACGAAGCTTGCACACAAGGCGACACAAAAACTGTTCGAACGCTTCTGAGTTTTGGAGCGAATCTCGAGATCCGAGACAAATACGGTCACACGCCCGAAGATCGCGCATCATCTCACCGGCAACATGCCGTATCGCAGATAATCGAAAGGCACAAAGCAGCTATTCGATAAGGCAACCAACGACGGAACTGAACTGGGAGCTTTGCCAGAGTAGACTGTGCAGTGTCTTGTTGGGGACTTGAAACAGATCACTTCCAACAACGGTCCCCGGCCGTCACGAACTGACCGCCAACACGTCAAGGTTCACAGTGACTTTTTCCATACAACCTAAGTCCAATACAACTACCAGTGCGACTACTACTTTCTCTCCTTGTTTGTGCACACTTTCTTCTACCTACAACCACACGGGCTGCGATTATCGTCTTTGACAATGGTATCGGCGGTGCGTCGGGAATTGTGGAAGCCGGTGTTTCGGATGTCAGCGCCAATCCGATTAACATTCAAGCTGACGACGTCATCCTACAAGTCGACACAAACGTGACGGGTATTCAATGGACGGGATTGTTCAATGACCTGACGTCAGATGATGACTTTACCATTGATATCTATGAGGATAACGCCGGCGTCCCTCTAGGATTGCCCCTGGCTTCCTTTGATATAGACAACAATGCGAATCCAATGGACTCCGGTGTGAATCTTGGCTTGTCCTCGACACCCGTTCTCAACTACTCCGCGGACATAGATTTCAACATGACCGCAAATACCCGATACTGGATCGCGATCTACAACGACACACCACAAACAAATGTTAACTTCGGCTGGGGCCGAGAGCTTCCTGGAGGATTCTTTGAAACCGCAGTCTTCTTCAACAACAGCTGGCGTCGGTCTACAGGAAACTTCGACTTCCGCCTGACTAGCTCCGTCCCCGAGCCGTCAGTGACGTTGATTTCAAGCTTCACCCTAGCTTGTTTCGTCAACCGGCGGCGACGAGCTAACACCATCGGTTAGACAGGCGTTAAACGTATTCAGCCTGAGAGTCTATCTGGCAAAAAAGGCTTGCCGCCGCAAAGAATAAATCATCCAGCGATCAAACGGTGCATTGCCTAACGGCATCAGTTAATCCTGCCATTGG
>JBCCKZ010000164.1:0-9871 GCA_039027135.1 Planctomycetota bacterium | reverse complement strand
CTCGTCCATCGCTTGAAGAACATCATCACTCAACTATTCATACGCGACGCCAAAATCTTGGCGACAACATGACAAGAACACAAAATATTTCCACACGCCCAAGCATCATCAGAACTGTGAAAAGCCCTTTGGCACCCTGGCTGAACCCTGCATAATTTTGCGTGGCGCCAACCACGCCTAAACCTGGACCAATATTATTGAGCGTCGCGGCAACCGCCGAGGCCGAATCCAAGAGTTTCTCGTCAAGCGTGTTCTCCATCTCCAATTCGGTCGCGATTTCGCCGCCTGACCCACGAATTTCCGAGACATATCCCCAAGTCGTATTTGGTTCCAGCGTCACCAAAGCCAACCAAGACGTCACGAACAATACCAACACCATGGCAAAATAAACCACGATACTGTGCGGTAGTCCTGGGTCATCGATCGTCTGACCACCGATTCTCAACGGCCGGCGAACTCGTGGATGGTGGGCTTTCTCAATTTCCTGGCCGAGCACCTTGAACAAGAGAATGTGCCGAATGACTTTCATGCCGCCGCCAGTGCTCCCCGCACAACCTCCGACAAACATCAGCATGAGCAAGACGCCGCGACCGAAGTTGTTCCAACTATCAAAATCCGCCGTGCCGTAACCTGTCGTCGTGATAACCGAAACGACTTGGAACAAACCAAAACGGAGCGAACTTCCAAAGGACTCAAACTTTTCGTCACCGGTAGTCATCCCAAAGAAGATGACGCCAATTGTCACGAGAGTAATGACGCCTAGATAGCTACGAAACTCGACGTCCGCGATAAGCCTTCGCAAACCTCCACCAATGATCGACAAGTACAACAACGTGAAGTTCGTTCCCGCAAGGATCATGAAAACGATTGTCGTGTAATCGATCAAGGCACTATCGAACTGGCCAAGGCTTGCGTTGTAGGTGCTGAACCCGCCGGTAGCCATCGTTGCAAATGCATGGCACAACGCATCAAAGATGGTCATGCCTTCCATCGCATAAACACCCGTCAAAACTGCATTGAAGCCCACGTAGATTCCCGCAAAGGCTAACGCCGCATGCTGCATGCGTGGCATGCTACCTTCGTTTGTGGGTCCAGGCATCTCGGCTTGCATCATCGCTTTTCCCGCGGAACCCTGACCAAGGATTGCCACAAACAAAACCACGATACCCAACCCACCCAAGAAGTGAGTCCAGGACCGATAAAATAGAATGCAGTGGGGTACAAGAAGTGGATCTTCAAGATTGGTCAGCACGGTTGCCCCTGTAGTGCTGAACCCAGACTGTGCCTCGAACATCGCTTCGATGAACGTGATCGGCTGACCTTGAGCGGTTGAGACCTGAGCAAAGAAATAGGGCAACGCTCCAAGCACCGTCGCAAAGACCCAAGACAATCCCACGATTGCCATCGCCTCTTTGCGATAAAGCTGACCTCCCCGGTGACCTCGACCGGCGAACCACATGATGCCACCCAAGACACATGAAACGACCATCGCCAAAAGCAGGCCGCGGAAACCCGCGTACTCAAAAGCGTCCGACGGGGGCAAATAGGTTCTCCTAGCGATCGCCGGATACGCGAACGGTAAGGAAACACTCATCGAGGCACCGATGAGCAAACAGACTGAACCCACGGCGCGGAGCAGGAAGGGATAATTCAATGCGTCAAACGCTATTCAATCTAGAGACACAAACCAGCTTCGTTTTCCGGTTAGGTTTATCGAGGCCCGACTCAAACATTACGATATCGATTATCAAAACTAACCCTCCCTTTGGGAGGGTCGGGCACAGAGGCCCGGGTAGGGTAATATTCGAAGCCTTTTCCAGCCCCGCAAGGCCGACTCGCCCTGAGGGAGTGTCAAGGCGAAGGCTTCTCGTTTCGATTCCACCATGCCAACGTGGAAACCAAATACTCACTTAATTTAACAAGGTCTCTCAGATTTTCCCATGATGCTCCCATGTGCGGTCGTTACTCACTAATCATTCAAGCCGAAGAATGGACGACGGTGTTCCAGCCTCTTCTTCCCAGCATTTCGCTGCCGGAAACACTGCCAGCCAACACTCTCGAACCCCGATACAACATCGCGCCGACGCAGACCGTTCCGGTACTCAAGTCTCAAGAAGGTACAGTTCACATCGATGGTCTTCGCTGGGGACTTATCCCGTTCTGGGCAGACGATCTATCGATCGGAAATCGTATGATCAACGCGCGTAGCGAAACGGCTCACGAGAAGGCCTCTTTCAAGCACGCGTTCAAAAAACGCCGATGCCTCATTCCGACAACGGGCTACTACGAGTGGCGAAAGGAAGAGAACATCAAGCAACCATACTGGATCCATTCAGCCAATGACCAGAAGCCGATTCTAACTATGGCCGGTCTTTGGGAAGTGAATCGAAAGGTTGGCGATCAACCAGTCCTGACTTGCACCATCCTCACCACCGATGCCAACCAAACGACGGCGGATGTCCACCACCGAATGCCAGTATTCTTGGATGAGTCCGATCACCAAGACTGGATCGATTCAGAAAACCAGTCAGTCGATTCGCTTCGCGATCTACTCAGGCCTGCCGAGGATAGCCTTTTGAAACTGAGGGCGGTTTCACGCTATGTGAGCAATGCCCGACATGAGGGTCCGAAGTGCCTTGCGTCTCAATGATCCGCAAAGTTTATCTAAGACGCTTCAGCCTCACCCACCCATGAAGGGAGTTTGACTTCTTCATAGCAACGATTCAGTTTCACCAACCCGATCGGCGATAAGCGAATTACCCTCCCCCCCACTGTTATTTTGCACTCGTCGTGGAACGTCTTCGATGAAACCGTATCGCATCGCTCTTTCGCTGCTTGCATTGACCTTCATGGCTGGCATGGCCAATGCTCAAAGCACCATTGCACCTCGATCGCTTGACCTAACTTTCGGCAAGTCATTTTGGGGATCGATGCTTCCTGGCTACGACTTGGGGCCCGATGATGGGGATGCATTCACCGATGATCAAGACAGCCTTGGAGCCTATTGGGAGCTGGCCGCGATTCGTCGAGTCCTAAACACAAGGACGAGCTTTGAAGCTCGCAGTTTCTTTGGGTACTCCTGGGCGAATCAATCGGCGACCGAGAACGTCAACATCATCAATCCAATTGGTGGTGGCACAACGGCGCTAAGCGGCGGAGCGGCCAAGCTCAACTCTGACACGACGCACTATGGTTTCGATCTCGCGATTCTCGATACCTGGCGCACTGACTTCGGTGGCCTCTCCGCGGGCCTCGCGTTTAGCTACATGGCATTCGATCAAGACTTCGATGCTCGCTACGCTGGTGCAGGACTTTTTGAGCAGGAACTCGACCAAGACTTCATTGGTGGCAAGGGAATTCTAGGATGGGAAGGTTGTCTCTTTGATCGCCCCACGTCGGTCCGAGCCTCATTTGGATATTACAATCTTGATGCTGACTATGGCTACGAAGGCCTTCAACTGGCTGGTGTTGAAAATCTCAGCCTGGCCGATCACACAGCTACCGTCGAAGTGCGAGCGACACGCTGGTATCAGATGGGCGATTGGTACACCGGCTGGACTTTGGGTGGGATGTACATTGAAGACTTCGCGCAAATCGACACCGTCGCAGGGACTGGTGCAACGTTGGTCACCGATGATGCGGCAACCGCAATGGCGATGGTCGAGATCTTGCTGTAGCACTTTGATGCGTCAAGCGAGCACACCGATCTGGACCGGAACGGTAGGTGTAAATCGCCTCGGATGTGTGGCGTTGGAGAGTTAACGCCCCGCTACCTGCGGCGGTGCTTACACTGATGGACGAAGTGGACCTTACCCACGTGTTCATTCGCTAACCCACCCACCCCTTTTCGCATTCCGCTCGATGCGTCTCACGCAAACTATCGTTTTGCTCCTTGCTTTTGGAACTGTCTTCACAGAAGCGATGTCCGAGAGCTTAAACGTTCTTCCCCAGCCATTGTCCGAGGCTCATGACTACGAGTCGATAGCTCCGCCAGCGGAGTTTGCCGAAGCACTCTGGCCACTAGACAACCTACGAAACACCGAGATCACCAACGAAATTGCGTCGTTGGGGAGACTTCTATTTTACGATCCCCAGATTTCAGCATCTGGAACGGTTTCCTGCTCTTCTTGCCATCATCCGAAAGCTGGATTCTCGGATCCGCGAGCCCGTAGCGTTGGAGTGTCAGGAGAAGAACTACCACGCAACTCCATGAGCTTGATCAACGCTCGTTACGCGCCCAGTGGAAAGTACTTTTGGGACGAACGTGCCAGTTCGCTGCGGGAACAAGTCCTTATGCCAATCCAGCATGTAGACGAGATGGGCACAACGCTCGACGATCTGATTAAACATTTATCTGAGGATGAAACCTATTCAAACTTGTTTGAAGTGGCTTTTGGCAACCGCGAGGCAACGCCTGAGCGAATCTCAATGGCTTTGACGCAGTTCATCGGATGCATCGTATCGTTTGACTCCAAATACGACCGGGGATTGATCAAGCATCAAGATCCCTTGGTCCCGTTTGAGAACTTCACTGCGCAGGAGAATCGCGGTAAAGAAATCTTCATGACATTTGGACAGTGCGCGAAATGCCATCTACCCGGAAGTGTTGAGGATGATCTACTCGCCGCTCCCCTGCCTCAACAGGCTGTTATCTTCCAGACGGCTTTTACCGCTGCCAATGGAATCGATAGTGATCTGCCGGATAGCGACCTTGGTGTTGCCTCGCAAAGCTCCGTATCGACTGATCGAGGCAAATTCAAAGTTGGCACACTCCGAAACTTGAGTCTGACGGCACCCTACATGCACGATGGTCGGTTCGCTTCCATCAACCTCGTTTTAGAACACTACAACTGGTCGGTTCGACCGCATCCCAACCTTGACCCGAGACTCGAGGAGTTCGCCTACGCGGGGCTTGCTATTTCACAGATCGACAAAGAGGCTCTCGAGAGTTTCCTACTTACTCTTCAAGATGAAACGATTGCGAACGACCCTCGTCTTTCCAATCCATTTGAGAGTGCATTGGAAAGCGGATCAATAGTTGATGATCCAGAAGATACCGCTGGAACTCCATGACTCAATAATCTCTTGTTCCGTCGCTAAATGCCTTCCTCTTCACCATCGCGTTCAGACAAAACAGTCCACGCGACCAGCGTGTCATCCACCAAGGCTTCAGGTTCAGGTTCTGAATTGGCAGGCGACGCGATCAGCTGATTAACGATCAGGATTGCGTCCAATGACGAAACTCGATCATCATCGTTGACGTTCAACCGGCTACTGCCAAGAACATCGTCGGGTGCCTCAGTCAGCTCAAAGGAGCCGCTAGCGATCAACTGATTGATGACTAGCAGAGCATCAAGAGCCGTCACCCGCCCATCGAGATTCACATCAAGCCCAAGCTCAGCGTTGTGCAAGCGACTGAAGACCTGGGCCATGATTGTGCGACGACTCTCGTTCCCCGCAAGGTCACTTGCGACCACTTCAAACGTCTCTTCCCGAGTGACGGGATCGGCGGGAGTCCAGGTGAGAAGACCATTCTCATCGATCGCCGCACCCTCCGGTGCACCGACAAGTCCCCATATGTCCGCGTTATCACTGGCAAGGTTCGCTTGCAAGGTTTCACCACCAAAGACTTCATCAGCAAAACCCGGATCCAATATGGTGGGCGATTCCCGATCTAGGGTGAGGTCCAATCCATCAGAAAAATCACTGACCGCTTCAGCAACCGTCTGCCGAACAGCCCATCGATAGCTACCGTCATCTCGAGCGGCCACATCAACGGTGATATTGATCGAAGTATCAGTCGCCGTCTCGGTTGCGACCACCTCATTGGTCGTCGTATCGACTAGCTCCACCGTGGCCCCAACCACTAGATTCCCAAGCGTGAAGTCCCAAGAAGTTGCCGACGTGATGGCATCGCTATCAAGGGCCCCTGTGTCCGATGCTGCCGCCAAGATGGGAGCATCTGGAACGGGCATCGGAATGAATTCCAAAGTGACTTGTTGCGTATCGAACGGCCCGCTAGATATTGGTCCGGACCCGACAATCAATTCGATTGTCCCTACAAAGTCAGCCGCTGGCGTCAGCTCGAACTCTCCACTCGCTGAATCAAGCGTGGCTCCGCTGCCCTGCGGATCCGTTAAGAACTGCCCGCCAAAGAAGATCGGATCACCTTCGATGTCGACTGCATCCAAATCAAATCTTGCTACCTGATTACTGAAAAGGACAATATCGCTATCAAAATCGACCAGGTAAGGATTGGCGTTATCCGCATCAGCGATGGTTGATACTTCAAAACTCTGATCAAATTGATTGCCATCGTCATCTTCAATCGTGACCGTGACCGTGGTCACAACGTCAGCACGCAACGCACGAAACATCACAACAGAATTCTGAACATCTTCGAAGATGGTCGCTGAGGTGATAACGACCGGATCTAAAGGTAGGTCGTTCCCGTCTGTTTCAACACCGTTGAGTGTTTGCAAGACATCAAAGCCTTCGATCTGCTGGCCGAAAATACTGTGGTTGTAATCAAGGAAACGGGTGGGTTCCTGGGTGACAAAGAACTGTGAATCGTTCGTGTCATCGCTCGATTTGGCGAAGGACAGGATGCCGTCGCGGTTATGCTGAAGGTCGGGATGGAACTGGTCGTCAAAGTCGCCAAGAGTACTTCCACCCGTCCCATCACCCTGAGGATCACCTCCCTGAATCACGAAATCATCGACGATGCGATGAAAAGTAAGACGGTCATAGAAACCCGATTCCGTCAGCTCGACAATTCTTGCTGAAGGCCTTGGTGCACGTTGCTCAAAAAGCTCAAACACCATCGTGCCAAAATTCTGAACATCAATGCGCCAGGAACGATTTCCTGAAAGCACGACCGCTTCAACCGCGGTCGGATCGTCGATTTCCACGGTGACCGTTAGGGCATCACCATCTTCATCAATCCCATCGATGGGGATGTGCAGCGGAGAACCAACTTCGACGGTGGCGTCGGGGATCGTTTGAAATGCGGGCAACGTATCACCAGCCAGCAATTTCCGGGCGTGCAAGGCCTGAAACTGGAGCCGCCGTAAACGGGGTTTTCGGTGGGGAGATCGTCGAGCGGGCAAGTCTGGAATATCTGTTTGGACGGCGAGTTTGAGGAGCGTAGTCTAGTTGGGGTTGCCCAGAATCCATTCCATAGGACCATCTCACCTCCTAGACCGATCGCTTGGACGCTCCCACATCGCGAAAAATCGCTACTTTTGGCCAAATCGACGGCAAAAAGACGGAAACGGGTTGAGCAATAACGCCGTCCGGGGCGAGCAGGCGTTTTCCAGTGGCTTAGGCAGCTAAAATCAAAGACTGCTCTATCCCGTCTACAATGGTCTATGTCGTCCGCCTACCAACACTCACCGCATTACGCCGTGGACGACTATCGCCACTGGAAAGGCGACTGAGGACTTTGGGATGGCGTCGCGATGGCGATAATCCCCAGCCCTTTCGGAGCCCACCAAAAAGTTCTGTTCGCCCTGTCGCGTGTGATTTCTGTTGCATTGATTGCAGAAGGGTGCGATGCCACTGTGGTCAGTGAGCTGGACTGGATTGTGAAAGAAGATACGGTCGTGCGTCCTGACCTCATCGTCCTTTGTGGCGACGCACCCGAAAGGCATCTCGAACATCCCCCTGCTTTGGTCGCGGAAATAGTCTCCCCATCAACCCGCAACAACGATCTGACCTACAAAAAAGATCTCTATGAAAGCCAAGGTGTGGACCATTACCTCACGGTCGATCCCGATCTCAAGACCATCGAACGCTTCGTTCTAAGTTCGGATGGTGTTTACGAAGGCAAGCCGTTGAGCAAGCGGTCTCTCTTAAGCATTTGCACCGAGTGTGAGTTTGAAATAAGGATCGCAGACGTGTTCATTTAAGTCCACAACTCGCGATCAACGTTTCGGTAACCGATGGCCTCGGCGAGATGCAGATCTTTAATCTCCTCCGATTGATCCAAATCCGCGATCGTACGTGATACACGCAGGATCTTGTCATGAGCACGCGCGGACAAACCCATGTCTTCAACGCTTTGACGAAGCATTCCTTGGCAAACTCGATCGAGCTCGCAATGCTTGCGAATCTCTCGACTACTCATCTGAGCGTTGTAGCGAGTTGAAGATCCTGTGAAACGTTGCTGTTGACGTTCTCGGGACTGACAAACTTGATCTCGCAAATCAGCGCTACTGGCCGTCTCACCGACGCCCCCAAGTCCTTGCAACTCTTCAAATGGAACCGCAGGAACTTCGATCTGAATATCGATACGATCCAATAGCGGACCACTGAGCTTACTCGTATATCGTTCAATTTGGGGTGGTGTGCAATGACAATCACGACGCGGATCCGTCTTAAATCCACAGGGACACGGATTCATGGCAGCAACTAGCATGAAATCTGAGGGAAACTCAGTACTCCTCAAGGCACGCGAGATCGTCACGACGCCGTCCTCAAGTGGTTGACGCATCACCTCAAGCGTTTTGCGATTGAACTCGGGAAGCTCATCCAAAAACAGGACGCCATGATGAGCCTTGGAAATCTCTCCGGGGGCCGGCGGTGATCCTCCTCCGACTAATCCCGCGTCGCTGATGGTATGGTGCGGTGAACGAAACGGCCGTTGCGCAAGGAGTGGTTGTCCAGAGGGTAATTGCCCCAGCGCGGAATAAATCCGTGTAGTCTCGATGGATTCACTTGCTTCAAGCTGAGGCAGTATCGTGGGTAGACGCTTTGCCAACATGGTTTTTCCGCTTCCTGGAGGCCCTGCAAGAAGCAAATTATGGGCGCCCGCCGCACCGATTAGGAAAGCACGCTTTGCTCCCTCTTGCCCGCGTACATCGGCGAAGTCGATCTCGTAGTGACTGTATTGCTCAAACAGATGCTCAAGTTGACTGGCGAGGGGGTCAATCTGAATTTCGCCATTGAAAAACGCGACCGCTTCGCCGAGTGAACGCACCGGCAAGACATCAAGTGACTCCACAACTGCCGCCTCGCAAGCATTGCCCGCTGGGACCAATACTCCTCGAGCCCCCGATGTCTTGGCGGCTTCGATGGCGATCGACAAGGCTCCCTTAATCGGCCGCACCTGACCTTCCAAAGCCAGTTCGCCAACGATCACGTAGTCGCTTAATCGATCGGTCGCCATCTGACCGCTGCCAGCCAAAATGCCAAGCGCCACTGGCAGATCAAACGAGGCCGCTTGCTTGGGTAGATCGCCGGGTGCCAGATTGATCACCACGCGATCCTGTGGTCTTACAAAACCGCTATTGACGATGGCTCGTTCGACGCGATGGGTGGATTCCTTCACCGCAGTATCTGGAAGACCAACCAGGGTGGTCCTCGGCATGGCTGCCGGGGAGATATCGACTTCCACCTCGACGGGCATCGCTTCGATACCCAAAAGCGTGAACGTGTGCAGCCGAGCCAGCATCGACAAACCCCATGAATTACCGAACAAATGTCCACTAAAGTGTGACGGGCGAGTTCTCCCACCGCAACCAGGTGTCACTTGACGACTCTCAATCGTTGACGTTGTCGCCAAGGCCTCCGGGACGGAGCGCTAACAACGATGAGCCGAATTGGGGAGCTAAGCGACCCATCGGGTACCACACACAAACCGAACCCGAGGCGTCGTACGCCTCCCCTTCGGCTCACTTGGCCAAGCCTTCAGACGCTACTGCCGCGTTGCGGTTTGGTGTGATCGTTCAATCGAACTTGCGTTCGCAAACGCTCAAATTCGGAGAATTCGGCGACAATGTCGCCCGGGCCTCCGAGACGGAGCGTCAACAACGATGAGCCGAATTGGGGAGCTCAGCGACCCATCGGGTACCGCGGGCACACACCCGAG
>JBCCKZ010000163.1:0-9920 GCA_039027135.1 Planctomycetota bacterium | reverse complement strand
GTTGCGAGGGCGCGAGAGTTGTAGAGAACCGGCCGCGCAGAAATCACCTGATTCACCGGCATTGCAGGCACAGCCTGACCTTGAATAACGGGCGTGGTGATGGGTGCCGGCGCGTAGCCAACCGCATATGGTGTGGCGGTGCGTCCATACAACCAATCAGTCAGACAGCAACCGTAGGAGACATTACCTACCGTGCTGGCGAAGAGTGAAAGAGCGATGGCGCGGAGCGTGATATTCATAGTGCTTCTTCGAAAGAGACGTTCGCGTAAATGGACGCCGCAACCGGCCAAAGGTCAACGTTTCTAAAACCAACTTCAAAACATTGCGAAGCTTTGAGGCCCTCATAGGTGGAGTTGTACCGATTAGAGGGAAAACAACCGCCAGCCGACATTTGGTCGTGAAACAAACCTTGTCGCACCGTGAAACTTCTGCCGGCTTCGACTCCAGCGAAGCCGATCGCATTGATCTCCCCACCGACCTATCGCGAATGAATCAGGTAGTTTGCCTCTTTCGACAAATCGAACCTTCCATCTAGGCATTGGGATCTACACAGGTCATCCGGTGTGATCCATTGTTTTTTTGAATCGTGGGCGGGATGTGGCAAAGCCGCGAAGGCACCGGGCAAGGTAGCACGCTAGAGCTTTCACTGGCATTTGTAGTGTTTGCAGAATGAGTACTGGCAGTTGCCCGGCCCCTCCATTCGCTCCGCTCATATGCGGGTCAAGACTCACTCCAATCTGTCGACTCTTATCGATACCAAGGCCGTAGACGGGGGAGTTGTTCACTCGTGTCTTCTCCAGCTACCACCGTTCCAAGCCTCTCAAAACGCAACGAATCCCCCGCTCAAACCCAACACGATTCCAACAAATATCGCATCAACTAGCACGATCCAAAACTTATGATGCCAAGGCCAAAAAGAACCCTTTAAGAAAAGGCCAAGCATCAGCAGCACTAGCCCCACAACCGTTGCGACGAACAAAGCGATCGCGAAGGCCGACCCTCGCTGAAATGGCGCCGCTCCCACTGGAACGTCGCCACTCATAACGAAAGCCGCAAGAACCAAAACACCTAAGTGAATCGCAAAGGCGATTTGGAGCAGTACGGATGAATCCCAAAGCCATTGACTCACCCGCCAATCAACGGGCGGTCGGTAAGGCTCTAGGTCCACCTCCTCATCCACTTCTCTAAAATGACTAAATTCCATAGCCGGTATCCGTGGTTATGAGCCGACGAGTCGTGTTGCCCAATCAGCGACTCAATAGCTTCAGGCCTAAAGTACTCCAAGATACGAGCATCATCTCCCAAAAGCCACTTCTTGGTGGGGTCGTTCCAGGCATTTCTGAACCAGCTTCCAATGGGAATCCCAAAACCCATCTTCGGGCGAGTGAAAATTTCTTCGGGAATTAAGTCGCCAAATGCGTCCTGGAGAATCAACTTACCTCTTCGCCCACGGAACTTGTGTTCAACGGGCAAGGAAGCCGCCAACTCAACCAATCGATGATCCAACATGGGCTGGCGCACCTCAAGTGAGTT
Source organism: Planctomycetota bacterium (assembly GCA_039027135.1). GTDB lineage: Bacteria > Planctomycetota > Planctomycetia > Pirellulales > Pirellulaceae > Rubripirellula. The sequence goes on along the minus strand of JBCCKZ010000163.1, from coordinate 8,387 downwards.
GGCCATCGATGCAATGTCGACTTTGACGCACAGATCGAGAGGCAAGTAAGAACGAACATCAGTCAAACTAGCGCGAGTAACGAGATCACGTCCCTTCGTGGCTTCCCAAAGACTATCGATAAATTCAGCCGGATCCGTTCCCGGCAGTCGCTCAACAAACTCATCGCGATACAGAGAAGCTCGCATCGTCTCGGGAAAAATCTGCAGCCACTGAAGGTAGCGACGCGGTGGTGATTCTCCCAAAGCCTCGATGAACCTTTTAGCTCGACGAACCAACGAACGCTGGCGGTTGCTGTCCGGCAACAGACGAATCAGGCTGGAACCGGGAAATCGACCATTCATAAGCAAACGCTGAATGCGTTGACTCAACCACAACGCTCGATAACGCTCGTATCCGGCAAACAACTCATCGCCGCCATCTCCCGACAACGCAACGGTTACCTCGCGTCTCGTCTCTCGACACAAATACCATGTCGGTAGGGCCGATGAATCTCCAAAGGGTTCATCGTAGTGGTAGACGAGATCATCTAAAATTGAAATGTCATCTGGCGTGACTTCGAATCGAGTGTGTCGCGTCTTGAGGTGTTCAGCGACCTTGGCCGCGTATCGAGTCTCATCAAAATCCGACTCCGGAAAACCAATGCTGAAAGTTCGGACGGGTTCAGCGGATTCCTTGGACGCAACCGCAGTGATGATGGATGAGTCAATGCCGCCGGAAAGGAATGTCCCCAGTGGCACATCACTCCTTAAACGGATTCGGACCGACTCGATGAGCGATTCCCGAACCTGCTCAACCGCATCAGCATGCGATATCGATCTTTGAATCCGAAAATCAGGGTTCCAATATCGAGTGACATCCAGTTTTCCATTCTTGAAGACAGCCATGTGCCCAGGAGGCAACTTGTAGACGCCTTTCCAAATCGTTCCGGGATGGGGGATGTATTGATACGTCAGGAACTCATCGATTGCCGCTGGGTCGATGGTTTCGCAAACCCCTGGAATCTTTGCAAGCGCTTTAAGCTCGCTTGCAAACACGATCCTTGATCGTTGCACCGCGTAGTAAAGTGGCTTTTGGCCGATGCGATCGCGGGCAAGCACCAATTGGTGTCTCCGCCCGTCCCAGATCGCAACCGCGAACATCCCAACGAGCTGCGAAAAGACCTCCGCATGATGATCTTCATAGCCATGAAGGATCGTCTCACCGTCACCATCGGTTAGAAAGCGGTGCCCAGCAGCCTGCAAACGCTTCTGCAAGGACTGATAGTTGTAGATCTCTCCATTGAAGACCATGTGGATGTCTTCGGTTTCGTTGGCCATCGGCTGACGAGAACCTTCAACATCGATGATGGATAGCCTTCGAAAGCCGAGGCCCACCCCGATCGAGCGACCTTCGCCGTCGATATGCGAGGGATTGAAGTAGGTTTGTCCATCATCCGGACCGCGATGGGTCAATGTCGCCGTCATCGACTTGAGTGTCGATTCGTCAATCGCATCAGCGGGGTCGAGCCATACGGCTCCGGCGATTCCACACATAGAGGGCGATGGGAGTGGCAGATGAGAAAACCCGCCAGTCTAGCAAACCCAACCCAATAGCCGCATCACACGACGACGGCGTAGCCCACGCTTGGCTCCCGAACCAATGGATTTTCGGTTGTGGATAGCTCCGCCAGAGTCTCTGACGTCTCGCGAGAAGACTCAGTCTCAACTTTCTCTTCTTGGAGACGACGCAACTGCCGAAGTTTCTGCAGCGAATGCTGAGCCGCCTGGCGAGCGGCTCCCTCAAAATGTTGATCAGCCATGTCAGCGATCGCTTCGATCTCTGCTTCAATGACCATCATCGCCGCATCATCCGGTTGGGAGACCCGCTTTTGCACGACTTCGCCCCGGTGAACCTCAATGTTCGCGGGCGCCTGGATCGCAACAACCGCTCTCGATCCACTCAACTTTTGAATCGTGATTTCGACGCCCAGATCCGGCAACACGACCGATTCACCCTTTTTTCGACTCAGCACCAACATGTTCTCCGATTCCTCCAATGACGAGATTCGCTGCTGTCAGCCAAAAGTGTACAAAAGATCACTCAAGTGCACAAGTGTTAAGTCACGTCAGCGACTCAGCTAGAAGACGGCGACCTAGCTTGAAGACGACGCTGTCAAAATGGCCCATCCCGCAAGGATCCAGAGGCGCGGGAGACTCGAAGAAGTCTGGCGGCATCCCCTACAGCAGAAGCGTCGAACCTCTGCTCGTGTTCGGTTACCTGAGATTCGCTTTGGTAGAGGCAGCGAAGAAAGCGACAAGACGCGTCAACCGCCGGCACGATCCGACGCAACGGTATTTCCAGCATCAATTTATCGCGATTGGCTAAGTTCTAACGCCGTCCAAGTTCGGCCGCGTGGTTAAGCTGTAACCTATGCGAAGTTTGCGCGTCATTTTTATCAACGGTTTAACCGTTTAATCGCGCAAAGTCGTGTCAAACACCCCCATCCCTCGCACTGGTTGCTTTGGAATGAGATCGCCTGCCTCGCTTCTGAAATGTCTGTGCCTCGCTCTCTGTAGCACGACGTTGTTCGCCGCAATCGCCCACGCGGATCTTGCCTCGTTCAGTGATATCTCGAAAGATTACAAGCCGATCGCGATTTCCGATCAAACCGCTATCAAAGGTTTGTTCAACCTGTGGAAGCGTGACAAGGATGCTCAACTGCTCGGCGAACTACCCAAGAACTTCTCGTCGAAGCGATACTTCATCGCACTAACAGTAGGTAGTGGCGATCGATACGCAGGATTGCAGTTCGGCGACCTGGTCGCTCAGTGGCGTCGGTACGACGATCGCCTCGCTTTGATCATTCCAAACCTCGAGATACGAGCGACCGGCGACGCCGAGAGCCGCGCAAGCGTCAAGCGATTGTTCACCGATCGAGTCCTTTTAGATGTGCCCATTCTCGCACTTGGCCCTACCGGTGGCCCCGTTATTGATTTGGACTCTCTGTTGGTTGCCAACTCGTCCAAGTTCTTCGCTTCCGATTTCGGTGGTGGGATGACCGGCAGGATTCGCGTTGGCAACACCCGGATCGTCAAGCTGAAGACAGCGAAAGTATTCCCGGACAACGTTGAAATCGCGTTTGAGATTGTCGGCTCGGGAGGCAAACTTCAGACCATTCACTATTCGTTCAGCGAAGTCCCTAATCCAAAGAATTTCAAACCACGAAAAGCCGATGAGCGAATCGGTTATTTCACAACGACTTTCTCAGACTTGAGCAAGTACATCGATGACGAAACCACCGTCCGGTTTATCAATCGGTGGAAGCTCGAAAAGCGTGACCCGAGCCTAAAGCTCTCACCACCGAAAGCGCCGATTCGCTTCTATGTCGAGCACACTGCACCGGTTCGATATCGGCGATGGATCAAAGCCGGCGTGGACTACTGGAACAAGGCGTTTGAGAAAGTTGGCTTGGTTGATGCAATCGTCATCGAGTACCAGGACGCTCAGAGTCGCGTTCACATGGAGAAAGATCCTGAAGACGTTCGATATAACTTCATCCGTTGGCTCAATAACGATATCGGCACTGCGATCGGACCGTCCCGAGTTCATCCGGAAACCGGCGAGATTCTTGATGCCGATATCATTTTGACCGATGGTTGGATCCGCTACTTCAATTACCAATACGAAGACTTGATGCCTTCGATCGCAATGGAGGGCATGTCCGCCGAAACTCTGGCATGGTTGGGAAGTCATCCCAATTGGGATCCTCGGCTGAGGCTGGCTCGACCCGAGAATCAAAATCACCTCCGTTCGAAGTTCGCTCGACAAGCACAAACACCCGGCGCCGGGTTCAAGATGTTCTCGGCTGACCCAACCTTTATTGGCGACGATGAGTTCGACGGCCTCTATGGCCAAATAAGCCAGAAAAATGGCCTCTGCATGGCCGGCAATGCCCGCAGCCTTGACCTTGCTCTTGCTCGCATGGACTGGGCGTTATCGCTCATTGATGCGGGATCCGATGAAAAGGCGGAGGATGGAGACGACGAGAAGGAAAAAGATGAAGAGGCGTCTGAGGAAAAAGAAGGCGACACGGATAAGGATGAAGAAGAGGAAGCGAAGGACGTAGACAAAGACGAGGAAAAGAAGGAAGAGGCCGACAAGAAGACGGAAACCAAGACAGTCTCTAGGCCCGATGAACCCATGCTCGACGGTATGCCCGAATGGTTTGTTGGCCCGCTACTCGCTGATCTGGTGGCCCATGAAGTCGGACACACTCTGGGCCTGCGTCACAACTTTAAAGCTTCTTCCTATCGAATGCTCGATGACATCAATAGCGAAGACACCAAGGGGAAACAAACGATCACCGCTTCGGTGATGGACTACAGCCCGATTAACTTCCGATTTGAATCGGGTGAGACTCAGGGTGACTACGGGATGATCGATATCGGTCCGTATGACTTTTGGGCAATCGAGTACGGATACACCTTCGACACGAAAAAGTTGCCCGAGATCCTGAAGCGATGCACAGAACCCGCCCTTCAGTACGCGACCGACGAGGATACGTCTGGACCTGATCCGCTGGCTCGTCGATACGACTTCGCGAAAGATCCGCTTTCTTATGCCAAGGAGCAAGTGAAGCTGGTCAAACTCTATCGAACCAAGCTGCTCGACCGTTTCGTCAAGGACGGTGAGAGTTGGGCCAAAGCCCGCCGCGGCTATGAGCTCACCCTGGGCATGCAAACTCGCGCGGCCAGCATGATGGCAAACTGGGTCGGCGGAGCATTCGTCAATCGTGACAAGAAAGGCGACCCGGGCAATCGTGTTCCCGTCGAAGTCGTCCCCGCCGAAGATCAACGCGAGGCTTTGGTATTCGTGATCGACACGATGTTCCAAGATGAGTCTTACGGCCTTACACCTGAACTCCTTGAACGGATGAGCGTCGATAAGTGGCTCGATGGAGGCGGACTCTTCTCCGCTAGTAGTGAGGCGGCTTGGCCCATCCATGATCGCGTTTTGGGCGTTCAATCAACGGCACTGACATGGCTGATGAACCCAACAACTCTGCGACGCGTTTACGATAATGAACTACGCCTGCCGGCTGACCAGGACGCATTGACGCTTCCAGAGTTGCTTGAAAAAGTGAGCGTTTCGGTCTGGACTGAGCTGGATGCGGACTGCCCCGAAGACCGCAATGATCGCAACCCGATGATCAGCTCATTGCGTCGAAACTTGCAACGTGAACACACACAGCGTTTGATTGATTTGGTCCTGGAAGACAAGTCGACCAAGGCGGCTTCCAGACCCATCAGCAACCTCGCTCGTATGGAGCTTCGTCAATTGAGCACTCGTATTGAGAAAACGATCGCTCGCTGCGACGAAAAGATCGATGCTTACACGCGAGCCCACTTGGTCGAGAGCCGTAAACGCATTGATCGTGCACTCGAAGCGGGCTACACCTACAACGCCGCCGCACCTGCGACGCCGTCGTTCATGTTCATGATGGGCACCGAACCAGCAAAGCCAGCTGGATAGTCACCTATCCAAAGGTCGAATTGTACGACGCCCCGGCTACGAGAATCTAAGGTTCGATCATGTCCTGACAATGGATGATCGAATCTCTTAATTTCTTTCAGCACTACCGTCGTCTTAAGACTCTTTCCCACAAATCAAGTTTGAGTCGTCACCCGTTCTAATATTCCGCGTCTAAACTTCGAGCTACGGAAATTTAGTCGGAGACACTAGATGCGGATCGAAGACGGGCAGCATGTCTTTCGCTCGCGACCGTTGGTCGGTTGGCTAAAGCTCTTTCTATGCATTCTCGCCGTTAAAGTCTTTGCGATGACCATTTGGGGATATCGCAATTACTTCCCGCCTAACTTCGATGATGGCTTTTTGATTGGACGAAGGGCGCTATTTGGTGGCGTCTATCCTCTCCCGTTCTATATCCATATCGTCTCAGCACCGATTGGCTTGGTGCTGATGAGTTTCTTGGTGGCTTCCGAGCGGCCAACTCAGAAACTGCGTGTCATCCAGCGAAATCATCGACGCCTCGGCAAGACCACCGCCTATCTAGTCCTAACTCTCGTGGTGCCCTCAGGTCTATGGATGGCATGGTGGGCGGCAAGCGGTACGATCGCGATGTGGGGACTTTGGATTCAAGGATCGTTAACGGCGGGAACCATGCTGATGGCGATTCGAGCCGCCAAGAATCACCGTTTCGACAATCATCGCATTTGTATGAATCGATGTTTTGTATTGATGGCCGCTCCGTTGCTCCTTCGAGTCCTGGGTGGTGCATCGGAGGTTGCGTTCATGACGGATCTTGGAAATCAACACGTAGCTCTTTGGGACAATATCTATCGATTCAACACCTGGATAAGTTGGCTCTTCCCCTTGGTCGCATACGAAGTCTTGTCATCTTCGAAAACAGGCTTTCGTCAACGCATTAACCGAAGCGTGAGGCGCACGACGCCTCGGGTAACAACAGAGACCTCTTTTTGATTGGTCAATGGCTACTTCCACGCAAGTGCAATTGCCGGCAGCTTCAGCATCCCACGCCATCTTCACCCGACGCGTCAGCGAGGGACGGCGTTGTATCCCGTGTTAACCTCCCATGCAAGAAATCAGTAAGCCGCCCAAGCTTGGACTCCAGAACGTGTTACTCACAATGTGTCGCAGCCCGCAGATCAAATGCTCGCACCCGAGGCGTCGCACGCCTCCCCCTTCGTCTGGCGATTCGAAAAGAAGCCTACGCAGACTTCACCGAAAACTGGTGAACCGTCTTCTCGCTCATCGTCTGACCGGGAAGCAATAGCGTCGTGGGAAACATTGGCTTGTTGGGCGAATCAGGATAATGCTGTGTCTCCAAACAGAAAGCCTCATGCGCCGCAACTCCAGCTGAACGTTCGTTGCCAGGAAGATTGCCGGCGGCATAAAGCTGAACACCCGGCTGGGTCGTCGAAACCGCCATCACTCGACCGCTTGCTGGATCAAATACCTCGGCGCATGGTCTCAAAGTCCCCGCCTCACCACGTACGACCAAACAATGGTCATAGCCTTTCGTTTCGGGCAACTCTCCATTTCGGGCCCCAATCGCCATTGGCGCTCGAAAATCAAAAGGCGAACCTTCAACCGAAAGCAGCTTCCCGGAAGGGATTAATTCGTCGTTGACTTCCAAGAATTCGTCACAGTGCATCTGCAGGACGTGATCCAACATCGAGCCGGTCCCCATGCCACCCAGATTCCAATAACTGTGGTTGCACAGGTTTACATGAGTCGGCGAATCAGTGGTCGCCTCGAACGCCATCATCAACTCGTTCTCATCGTTCCATGAATACGTGCTGGTGGCGGTGACATTTCCTGGAAAACCTTCTTTACCATCGGGGCTATCGTGAACGAAGCTCACCTGGCCAGCCGACTCATCGACCGACTCCACCTCCCAGTTCTGATAGGAAAAGTTATCTTGGCCACCGTGAAGTGTATTGCCACCTAGATTCTTGGTGAGCTGGTACTCTTGGCCGTCGATTGAAAAGGTTCCATCACCCACCCGATTGGCGTAGCGGCCTACCGTGCTGCCAAAGTACGGGTGGCGTTCCGCATAGGCTTTCGCCGAGTCAAAAACGCTATTCACATTGGCCAAAACGCCCTTGGCATCGGGCACAACGACCTCCAACAGCGAGGCCCCCCAGCTCATTACCGAAACCGACAAGCCTTTGGAGTTAGTGATCTTGAATCGGCGAATAGCGTTGCCGTCTGGGGTCTGTCCAAAGACGTCTTCAGAAATCTTCATGATGCGGGAAATGCAAGTTCGTGTTGGCAGTTGGCGAAAGTCTTTTCACAATGCGGACATGATAACGATTTCGCAATCACCGCATGACCAGACAAGCTCGCCCGGCAGAACCGATATCGACGGGACCAAAACACCTCGTCCAGCAGCGTTCCAGCCCCTGTCTATCGGCAACGTCAACATTGGATTCCCCGTCGTGCAGGCGGCTTTGTCCGGCTATAGCGATCTTCCGATGCGGGTCATCGCCCGGCGTCTTGGTGCGCCCTACACAATTTGTGAGGTGATGTTGGATCAATTCCTTGTGGCTCTCACCAAAAAGCAAAAAACGAAACACTTCTTGGATATCCATCCCGAGGAACATCCAGTGGGCGGCCAATTGATGGGAGCCGAACCAGACCAGTTTTCCCGCGGAGCCCTCAAATTAGTTGAGGCCGGATTTGACATCATCGATGTGAACTTTGGATGCCCCGTCAAGAAGGTCCTTGGCAGGTGTCGCGGTGGCTTTCACCTCTCGCAACCCGATGTGGCTATCGAAATCTTGAAAAGAACTCGTGATATCGTTCCCGAACACATTCCCGTGACCGTCAAAATGCGGCGTGGAATCGATGACTCTAGCGAGTC
>JBCCKZ010000162.1:0-9929 GCA_039027135.1 Planctomycetota bacterium | reverse complement strand
GCGGACGATCGGGCTTTCAAGCTGCCCGCACCGTTGGCAGCCCTTAGCCTTCCCGCCATGGTGGTTGGCGTTGTCTTGCTCCTGGTTGGTTGGGGAATTGGTTCTTTCGCTGCCAGCCCTCGCATTGGAATGTCGGCCTATCTGGTCGCGTTCATGTACTGCTTCACTTTGGCCATCGGATGTCTGTTCTTTGTCATGATCCAGCATCTGGTGCGTGCTGGATGGAGCGTGGTGATTCGGCGTCTAGCTGAACTGGTGATGATCGCCATCATTCCGCTTTCCATTTTGTTCGTGCCAATCATTGCGACGTTGCTCTTTGGTGAGGGCACGTTGTATGGCTGGGACGTTGATGGTTATGACGAGATTTTCCATCTCAAGACAGCCGTTTGGAAAGAGAAGAGTCGCTGGCTCAATCAGTACTGGTTTGCCGCTCGAGCGATCCTTTATCTAGGTGTTTACATTTGGCTGGCGCTTTACTTTTATCGGGGCAGTGTCGAGCAGGACTCGACGGGCGAGTTGAAGGCAACCGAAAGGATGCAGTATTTGGCAGGCCCCTGTGTGATGGCATTCGCCTTGACGACCTCGTTCGCCGCTTTCGACTGGGTGATGAGCCTTGCACCCATGTGGTTTTCAACCATGTTTGGTGTTTACATCTTTGCCGGCTCGATTCTCTCAGCCCACTGCCTTCTTTGCTTGGGAAGTTGGATCCTTCAAAAGCAGGGTGCGATTCGTGATGAGGTTTCTGTCGAACACTACCACGACTTAGGCAAGTACATTTTCGGTTTCATTTTCTTTTGGACCTACATTTCTTTCAGCCAATATCTGCTGATTTGGTACGGCAACATTCCTGAAGAGACCGAGTGGTTCTATCACCGGCAGGTTGGTGAGTGGGGATTGCTTTCGATCTTCATCATCTTTTTCCATTGGATCATACCCTTCATGGGAACGATGTCGCGGCACGTTCGTCGCCGGCCCACTTTGATGGCGTGTTGGGCCGCCTACATCCTGATTTTGCATTTCGTTGACGTGTACTGGATGATCATGCCTGAGGCAGCTACGGTCGCGCCCGGTGAGGCACCTGCCAGTATCAACGTCATCTCCGTTTTGGCTCCGTTACTCTGTTCGGTGGGTATGGTTTCCGCCATGCTTGGGTATGTGCTCCGCGTTGCTGACGCGAATCGGATTGTGGCGGTTAGGGATCCTCGGTTGGCCGAATCGATCGCCTTTGAGAACATTTGACGCACGAAAACTAACCAAGCTTTTCTCGGCCGCGTCTAGATGACGCGTTCCGGGATTTTTTCATGACGAAATCGACTGTCCACTTGCATATTCAATAGAAATGGCCGCTTACGACGATTTGAATTCGAAACGCATCCTGCTGGTGGGTGTCATATCGATCATTGTGACGGCCATTACGGCCCTTGCGGTTAACGTCCTGTATTACGCGTTGGTCAGCTATCAGCAGCGCGAAACTGCCGCCGAGAGCGATTATCGGCGGCAGAGGGCAATTTTAGCTGAGCAGGAGGCTGAGGTTTCGGAATATGGCATCGACCCCGACACCGGGAACGTCGTCATACCTGTGACCGAGGCAATGCGGCAAATAGCGGATCAATCAAACCATTCTGCGTCCACCGATGATGAAGTTGAATCGAACGAAACCTGAGACCCTTCCGGCGGTAGCCCGTCGCGGGGGGAGCCTATGTCTCGGCGGATCGTCGGGCCGTGGTGTGATTTCGTTCGCTATCGTCATAACGCTTACGCTTGCTGCCAGCTTTCCGGCTCGTCTCCTCGGACAGCCTGCCTTTCAATCGAATGACCAAGTTTCGCTCAATGATGGTGTTCCCCGAGAGGTTCAGGGCGTCACGCTCGAACAGAATCTCGGAGCCGAAATTCCTCTCAATCTCAATCTGACAGATTCCGAAGGTCGAAAGATCAAAACGGGCTACGTTCTCGATGGGAATCTCCCCGTCATCATCACGCTGAACTACAGCGACTGCCCCATGCTTTGCAGCGTGCAGCTGAATCAGCTTTGCAAGTCATTGAATCAGTTGGATCTGAAGCTCGGAACGGATTTTCAGATCCTCACCGTCAGCATCGATCCGAATGAGCCGACGCAACGGGTCGCTGAAACGAAAAAGAGCTACGTCGATCAAGTTATTCGCGAGCACCCTTTGGCCAACGATGGATGGACATTTGCGACGGCTCAGCAGGTCACCATTAAACGTTTGGCCGACATACTCGGCTTCAAGTATCGATATGACCGTCGCACCGGCGAGTATTATCACCCGGCAATGCTGGCTTTTATCTCACCCAAGGGAATCGTGTCTCGTTACTCGCTCGCGATGTCGTTCGAACCTGAGGACCTTCGCAAAGCGATCATTGAATCCGGTGAGGGAACGGTTGGCACCATTGTGGACCAAGCGGTTCTTTGGTGCTTCGCATACGACCCTTCAAGTAACTCGTACACGCCCCAGGCTTGGAAGCTGATGCGGGTTGGTGGTGCCGTGACTGTTGCACTGACCCTGCTCGCATTGATGCCCTACTGGGTAGGACGCAAGAACAATGTTGCTCTTGCCGATTCCACTGAACATCCACAAGATCCTTTCGTTAATTGATAAACATGTTGGCCATGACACTCCTGGGCGACTACGTCGAAGAAGGCAGCTTCTTTCCGATCAGTGCTTCCTCATTTGCGGAAGACAATGACTGGTTGTTTGCCTTCATCTCTTGGACTTGCGTCGCGTTCTTCGTACCAATTGCTTTCGCTCTCTTTTATTTCTGTGTCCGCTACCGAAAGGCTCCAGGCGGAAAAGCGGAGTCGAATGCTGCTCACAACACGCCTTTGGAAGTGGCGTGGTCGGTGATCCCGTCATTCTTCTTGGTCGCAATGTTCGCTTTAGGAGCACTCTCCTATCTTGACCAGCGAACGATTCCCGATGGCGCCAACGAAGTAAAGGTGCAAGCCTACAAATGGGGATGGGGTTTTGATTACGGAAACGGCGTGATCAATCCCGAGCTTCATATCCTAAAGGGCGAGCCTACGAAGCTATCGATGCGTTCGACGGATGTGATTCACTCGCTCTACGTCCCAGCGTTTCGTGCGAAGAAGGATATCGTTCCTGGCCGTTACAACTACATGTGGTTCAAGCCAACGATCGCCAATGATAGGGTGCCCGCCGAGGATCTTGCGGCCATGAAAGAACAATTCGAGGCCCGCGGGGAGTCTTGGAACTATGACGAGGCGCAATTCACGCCCGATGGATATGAGTTTTACGATCTGTATTGCACTGAATACTGCGGAAAGAACCACAGCGAAATGCAAGCCGTGGTGGTCGTGCATGAGGAACTAGACGATCTCAAGGCTTGGGTGAAAGAGAACAGCAAACGTAAGGATGGTGTCCCTCCGGCGGAGTACGGCGAGAATCTCTACCAAAACCGTGGTTGCAAAGGTTGCCACAGCCTTGATGGCAGCAGGATGACCGGTCCGACATGGCAAAACATGTTCGGCTACGAGAGGGACTTAGCAAACGGAGATAAAGTGGTTGCGGACGAGAATTATCTTCGCGAATCTGTCCTCTATCCGAAGGCTAAAGTCGCTGCAGGCTACCAGCCTGTCATGCCCTCCTACAAAGGCCAATTGTCTGATGATGACCTCTATTGCCTCATCGAATACATGAAGACGCTGTCGGACAAAGCTCCGTCGGTGTCGGTTGGCGGCGAAGCGGGTGGTGATGAACCAACCGAATCGGCGGGGTCAGAAGACTGACAAACTGTCCGCCGGGCGTTGGTTTTTCACGTTCTCGGCGGTCCTTCACGTACAATTTCACTACTTGTTAGATAATTCGTAATCTGGATTGCGCCATGTCCGCAGGATCTTTACCCAACGGAATCGTCCGAGATCCGGGCTTTCCCACGAAGGAAGAAAGCTACCTGACCAATAGTCGGGGAATCCTGAGTTGGATGTTCACGCTCGATCACAAACGCATCGGAGTGATGTATTTGGTCGGCGTGACACTCGCATTTGCCTTTGCGGGGCTGCTCGCGTTGGCGGTTCGTATACACCTGCTCGACCCTGATGGTTGGTTATTCAAGGGTGCGGAAGCGAATAACGTCTACAACCAGGTTTTCACGCTCCACGGAGCGGTGATGGTGTTCCTGTTCATCATTCCTTCAGTTCCAGCAGCTTTAGGTAACTTTTTGGTGCCTGTAATGCTCGGGGCGAAGGATGTCGCCTTCCCAAGGATGAATTTGTGCAGCTTCTATCTGTGGATGTTCGGAGCCGCTTTCTTTTTGATCGCTCTGTTTGGCACCGGTCTCGATACGGGTTGGACTTTCTACACACCTTATTCGACGACCACTGATACCTCGGTGATCGCGGCGACGATGGGCGCTTTCATACTCGGGTTTAGCTCGATCTTCACGGGGCTAAATTTCATCGTCACGATCAATACGATGAGACCGCCAGGGATGACCTGGTTCCGCATGCCACTCTTCCTATGGGCAACGTACGCAACGAGCATCATTCAGGTTTTAGCCACGCCGGTTTTGGGCATCACGCTGCTTCTGCTGATTGCTGAACGAACGATGCAAATTGGGATATTCGATCCCGAGTTCAATGGGGACCCTGTCACCTATCAGCATTTTTTCTGGTTCTATAGCCATCCGGCGGTCTACATCATGATCCTGCCGGCGTTCGGCGTAATTAGTGAGCTGATTTCGGTCCACTCGCACAAGCGAATCTTCGGATACCGGTTCATTGCCTACTCATCGATTGCAATTGCATTGCTGGGTTTCCTCGTTTGGGGACACCACATGTTCACAGCTGGTATGAGCCCGCTGACGACTATCATTTTCAGTGCGTTGACGTTTACCGTTTCGGTTCCTTCGGCGATCAAGGTGTTCAACTGGTTGGCGACGATGTGGAAAGGTTCAATCAGTTTGACCACTCCAATGTGCTTCGCCGTAGCGTTCATCTTCCTTTTCACGATTGGTGGTCTGACGGGACTGCACCTTGGCACCTTGGCCACCGACCAGCACCTCCATGACACCTATTTTGTGGTGGCTCACTTCCATTATGTGATGGTCGGCGGAACGCTAGTTGCATTCTTGGGAGGGGTATTCCACTGGTGGCCCAAGATGACGGGCAAGATGTACAGCGAGTTTATTGGTCGCTTGGCTGCGTTGATCATCTTCGTCGGTTTTAATCTCACTTTCCTACCACAGTTTGTCTTGGGAAGCCGAGGAATGCCTCGTCGTTACGCGACCTACGACCCCGAATTTGAGTGGCTTCATGAGCTGAGTACTTATGGAGCGGTGCTCCTAGGTGCGGGCCTTTTAGTCGCCCTCATCGGATTGATACTCTCGCTTTTCTTGGGCAAGAAGTCTCCGGCAAACCCATGGGGCGGAGCGACGCTTGAATGGAATTGCACCAGCCCGCCACCGTTCTACAACTTCGATCGTCCCCCGGTCGTTGGCGATCCCTATGATTTCTCCGAAATAGAGTGGGATGCAGAAAACGATCGATACGTTCGAGTTGAGCCTCAGCGAGAGCTTGTCCCTGAAGAGAAGCCCGTCGCCGAACCGGTTTAGTTTTTAGCCTGTCAAACTGAGAGCCTATCGGGCAACTTCAGAAGAAACTCGCTTGAGTTGGGTTCCGACGGGAAGCGTGGGTAGCGACCACCAGTCGTCTGATAGGTTTTACGAATAGCTCAAACATGAGAGCCTTCGGCAGTCGAATGTCGAAGGCTTTTTTGCGTCTAGATGTCGATTCGGAAATAGACGGAGGTGGATCAAGCGGCGTCTATCAACCTGACTCGGGACTCATCTAATCGATACGAGGGCACTGGTGCCAATCGCAGCCACGTTAGTCGAGGCATTCCCCAGTTGAAGAGAATAGAGCATCCAGCAAGCTCTCTTTGGGCGTCACAAACGGTCCTATAGATGTGTCTCAGCTCAGCCCCTCCAAATGTCACGAAACTCCTTCCCAATCACGATCTGGGCGGCTGGCAAGTTGGTTGGCGGCTGGGTCGCTTATGAATCGTTCAGTTTTCGGATCAATGGTCACTTTACGTCCCAGGACCCAAGCGATCGCGGCCGCGTGGCTGGCGATGTGGGAACGACGCATGACTTTGTGGTTGGCCGCGGGCAGGCCTCCATTTCGAATGCAATCGAAAAAGTCTCTTGCGTGTGCCGAAACATCTAAGCCGCGAACTCGTTTGGTTGACTCGATCTTGTCGTTTTGAAGACTTCCTGGTTCGGTGACAATCTCACCCGAATCACCGGTCTCGATCCAACCCTTCTCACCCACCAGACGAATGGGGCAAGTCCCCAGCCGAGTGATGAATTGTGGGCTGCGGTCTTTGAAGGGATCGTCGAGGAAATCGAGATGCAGCTCGATGCCGTTGGCATACTTGCAAACGATCCGATCGGCTTGTGGTTCGTAAGTCAGTGGCATCGTGTCGTCGGCTTGATTGGCCCATTGGCACAGATCGACGGTGTGGGCTCCCCAGTCGAGTAGCTTGGCGCCGGAGTCAAAGTCCCAAACACCACGCCAACGACCGTCGACATAACTTTGATTGAAGGGACGCCACGGCGCTGGTCCAAGCCACATGTTCCAATCCGTGACTTTCGGATCGGGCGTCTGTTGAGCGGGTAACCATTCGTTGGCGAGAACGGGACGATAGATTGACGCGTGCATTCGCTGGAGTTTTCCGAGCCCACCCTCATGAGCAAACCGAATTGCCGCCTTGAAGTTGGGAACGCTTCGTCGCTGCGTGCCCGCTTGGAAGACCTTGCCGGTCTCTTCAAAGGTGTCTGCAAGCTGTTGGCACTTTTCAATGGTGATTCCGCACGGCTTTTCGCTGTAAACGTGCTTGCCCGCCCGCGTGGCCATCATCGAAGCGTCCGCATGCCAGCGGTCACCAGTGGCGACCAATACGGCATCGATATCTTTTCGATCAAGCAACTCACGAAAGTCATTGTGAAGCTGACAGTCGGTGTTACCGTAGGCATCGTCAACTAAGGCCTTGCCCTGTTCTCGTCGGCTGGCTTGAACGTCAGCGATCGCGATACAACGGATGTCGTCGAACTTCAGCATCGAGGTGAGGTCATATCGACAGCGTGGTCCGATACCAACTACGCCGAGGTTGATACGGTTGTTGGCATCAGTCGGAGCTGCCGCGACGGATGGCAGAGTTTGGCTGGCAACCATTGCCGATGCGGCGATTGATGTGCTGGTGCTGATGAAGTCACGACGTTGCATGGCGATCGGCCTTGATTCTCGAGAAATGCTGGTGCTTTAGTCTAGCTCCTCCGAAAGCAGGTCGGGTGCTAGATTGGTGTGGAATCCTTATCTCGCGGAGCCTCGTTGTTCAGCATCGGTGTTCGCCAAGAATCGCATCGCTTGATACCAGCTAGCAGATTGGGGCATGCTTTATGAAGTCAAGAAACACAAATCGATTCGGAAAGGTTCTTTGTTAGTCTCAGACGTTCGCGAAGTCGCACAAAGTTTGAAGGGGTCATGGAAAAGCCTCGTTGCGGCGGATTTAGTTTTCAAGGCTCTGGCGTTCTGTGTGCTAACGCCACTGTTCGTGGCGTTTTGGCGTGGACTGCTTCTCTTTAGAGGAGAAGGTGCGTTGTCCGACGTGGACGTCGCCAAGTTCTTCGCGGGACCATTTGGCTGGTGTTGTGCGATCGTGATGGGTGCGTCTTGGCTAGCCATCATTGCCATGGAGCAAGCCTCGTTGCTGTTCATATTGGCGTGCAAATCAAATGGCCATAATGCGGACGTTCCCAAAGCTATTCGTTTCGCACTGAGTCATGCACAGCACATCTTTGCAGTGGCTGCTCGCTTCATTGGTTTCACGCTGTTAGCGGTCGCACCCTTCTTGCTCGTTGCCGTTGGAGTCTACTTTGGGCTGCTGCGTGACTATGACATCAACTACTACCTCAACGAAAAGCCTTTCGAGTTCAAGACAGCTGTTGGAATAGGTTGTGTGCTTGGTTTGGTACTTACGGCTATTCTTGTCAGGATGTACTCAGCGTGGGTGCTCGCCTTGCCTTTGGTGTTGTTTGGGGAGACCTCATCTAAGCAGGTTTTGTCCGCGAGTCGCGAAGCCGTACAGGGAGACCGCAAACGCGTCGTCAAATGGCTAGTGACCTGGCTTGTTTTCATTCTGATTGCCAATGCCATGTTGGGCGGTTTGGTCCGTGTGCTGGGCAATGTCTTGCTTCCCGAGAGCATCGGCTCGATTGCACTATTGGTGACGAGAGTTGGAGCGTTGCTTATTCTCACCGCACTCGGTGGTATCGCGATCCACTTGCTATCGTCGATAGCCTTCGCGGGTGTGCTTTTTCATGGTTACAGGACTCTTGGTTTAGAGGCCGATGATAGGATCACTAGCGAGTTAGGGCGATGGAGTATCGGAGATTCATCGGGCTTTCGTGTGGTGACCAAGTCACGGATCATGGTGTGTTTGATAGTGGCGACTCTGGGTGCAGTGCTGCTTGGGTATTCATCGCTCCGTTCGCTTCGGCTTGCCGATAGCACCGAGGTCATGGCTCATCGAGGAGCCTCATCTGTTGCGCCGGAGAACACGATGGCGGCGTTCGAGCAAGCCATCGAAGATGGGGCTGATTGGATCGAGATTGATGTGCAGGAGATCGCCGATGGTACTGTTGTGGTTGCGCACGACAGTGACTTTATGAAGCTGTCTCAGAATCCCCTGAAGATTTGGGATGCTGCACCAAGCGATCTAGCGGACCTTGATATCGGTAGTTGGTTTTCCAAGGACTTTGCCGATGAACGCGTGCCCACGCTCGAGGAGGTATTACGTCTTTGTAGAGGTCGAGTGAAGGTCAACATCGAACTGAAGTATTACGGGCATGACCAACAGCTTGAACAATCAGTAGTCGACATCGTTGAGGCTGAAAAGATGGCTGATCAGGTCATGGTGATGTCACTCAAGCCGGAGGCCATTGCCAAGGTAAAAGCCTTGCGTCCGAATTGGCGATGCGGTCTTCTGCTTTCGGTCTATGTCGGCAATATGAAGAACATTGAAGCTGATTTCTTGGCCGTCAATTCAAAGTTTGCGACACGGAGTTTTGTTCAACGGGCTCATAGGCTGGGCAAGGAAGTCTATGTATGGACCGTCAACGATGCCGCGACGATGTCGCAGGTCCTCAATCGACAAGTGGACGGCATCCTCACGGATCGTCCGGACCTAGCAAGGCAGGTGTTGGCCGAGCGGGCCGAGATGAGCACTGCGGAACGGTTGCTCGCCGAAATCGCGTTGCTTTTCAATAGGCCGACTGAAGTGCCATCCAGCTGAGCTGGAATTTCCGCGGAAAGAGGGCGTCGACAGGGCTTGCGGTCTTTTGATCGTAAGATTGCCGTTGTTTGCCCCCCCGATGTGATGGTCGATGAGGCCGAGTTCAAGAATTCATTCGTTGTATGAACAAGCGCTCAGCATCGCATCAAAAAAATTGATCTATAGTTTGTGGTGATTGGGCTTTTTGTAACGCCTCGGGAAGACACGTAGATCACTGAGATGAATAACGAAGACATTCAAGATGCTCCGCAAGAGGTAGCGGCTAACGACTCAGAGACCGCGGACGCCAAGGGCGGATCGAAGTGGTTTCTATGGACGGTCGTATTGGTCGCGATGCTATTGATTGCCGGCTTCAATCTTTTCTCTTCGAGATACATTTCCAGCGAGACCACCCCGGTTCGCGTTCGAGAGCTAAGTCATCTCGAGTACCCTGACGATCCATCGGGCCGACACGTCAAACACTCTCAGTATGACGGACGTCATCTGAGCCTGGTTCAAGTTGATGAGAGACACTTCGACTTCGTGTTTGAGTCGCGAAATCCAAACGTTGCGAAGGTTGTCTTCAAGAACGTGGATGTCAGTCTCATGACGCCGTCCCTG
>JBCCKZ010000161.1:0-9954 GCA_039027135.1 Planctomycetota bacterium | reverse complement strand
GCGATTGCGAATCCACTCCAGGATGCCGATCGCGATTCCCCAGAGGACGACATCACAACTCATCGAGATCTTGCAGCGTTCACGATTGGCGGTCTGGCTTGTGATTCATTCAAATCACGTCGCTGAGCTCGACGACTTGGTTTGGCGCAATCTCGACAGTTGGCTTGATGCGGGAATTCCCGTGCTGAACCAAGCTGTTCTCTTGGCGGGGGTCAATGATAATGTTGATGCACTGGAGGCCTTATGTCGGGAGTGCGTCGACCATCGAGTGATGCCCTACTACTTGCATCAATTGGATCGTGTTCAAGGGGCAAGTCACTTTGAGGTTCCCGTTGATCGAGGGATGAGCATGGTCGATGAGCTTCGATTGCGTTTACCCGGCTACGCCGTTCCCCAATACGTCGTTGAGCAAGCCGGCGAGGCTTCAAAGACACCGATTCAGTGAGTGAGTTACCTGAGATTGTTCCGCGTGAAGTCGACTACGAGTTATTGGACTTCGGTGATGGTCGCAAGCTAGAGAGATTTGGCGAGTACGTTGTGATCCGTCCATCGCCAGCCGCCGAAGGCGCAATGGTTCATGCCGGATTTCAGGACCAATGGCGTCGTCCGGCGGCCGAATATGACCTGAGTTCGAAACGCTGGATCTTTCATCGGCCTTGGCCAGAGTCGATCGCGGCCCGATTCGATGACTTTAGGCTCCTTCTCCAGGCCAAGCCTGCTGGGCACATCGGTTGTTTTCCCGAACAACAGCACAACTGGCGATGGCTCACCGATTGCAAGAAGCCTTTCAACGCAATCAATCTGTTTGCTCATACGGGTGGCGCGACGCTGGCGATGGCATCGCGTGGATGTTCGGTCACCCACTTGGATGCCTCCAAGCCGGCTATCGAGTTGCTCCGATACAACCAGAGAATCAGCGGTCTCGCGGCGGCACCGATTCGCAGCATCGTCGATGACGCGGGCAAGTTTGTCGCTCGCGAAGCAAAGCGAGGGCGACGCTATGGAGTCGTGGTTCTTGATCCGCCAGCTTACGGTCACGATCATCGGGGACGAGCGTGGCGAATCGAACGGGATCTGTGGCCGTTGATGGACGACTTGTCAAAGCTGCTCGATCCAGAGGCGGCGCCCAGGCGATTACTTTTGACAGGGCATTCACCACAGGTTGGACCGCGGGAGTTCCGACAGTACATCTTGGCTAGTCAACTATGGCCAAAAACAAGTGATGTTGCTGTGTGTGAAAACAACATCAAAGCTGCAAGTGGCAAAGCCTTGAATGCCGGTTTTTCAGTTCGCTTGACTTGGGATTAAGCTGACCATTCAACTTGCGGTCGTTTTTGGCCGGGAATGGCTAACGCCCCGACGACCATGCATCCAAGGGTCAAGGTGTGCAATAGCCAAGCGGGCTCGCAGTGGTACACCGTTCTCGCCGTCAGAGCGATCACGGCGACAAGCACGGCATAGAATTGGCCATGTGCCTTAATCATTGAATCGGTGGTCGCGAGTTTCGCGCTGATAAGAGACCCGATACCGATCATTGGTATCGCCAAGAATGGCAGACAGTTCAGCGACGCGTCCATGCGTTTTCCGTTGAATGGCAGAGAAGAGAGCGGTCGGCGAGTCCTTTCACCAACGTCCATGTTGAACCAAATCCGTCCCGGCTGTGACGACCCCAAACTTGAGTGAAAACGAAGACTAATTTCAAGAAAATTTCAGCTTGCAATGAGAATCGCCAAAGTCTGCCTAAAGTGCCAATGCCGAAGGCGACGAAACAAGGTTTGATTCGAAGCACTCTTTCCAAACGCTTTTGGCCGCCCTCATGTTTCACGACATCGATACCCAATCAGAATTTGACAAGGCTGGCGGCTGCAAGCTCACTCTGCGAACACGCCCGCAAACGTCTTGGGTGACAAATCCCCGTAGAAGGTCAAGCTTGCTCGCGATCTTTGCCCTCGCAACTCTTGCGTTCTTGCCGGGATGCCGTTTGTGCTGCGACACCGAAGATATTGCCTATCCCGCTTACGGTGGAGCGTGGCAAAGGACGATTCGCGACCACGGACGCGTGGGAAGCATCTTCGATCCGGGCGGTAACAAGGCTTCATTGCTGGTTGACCGTAGCGCACCTCTCAATGCTGATGAGCTTGAGCGACTGCGAAGCGATGGAATCGACATTCGTGATCTTGAAGAGGGCCCCGAGCAGCCAGCTCCGGACGGAGAAATTTTGGATCCTTCGGAGTCGAGGCCGAAGCTCCCCGAAGTCCTAGAGGACATCGAAGAAAGCGATCGAGAGAAAAAGCTTCGCGATATGGAGCTCGATGAAATCGAGGTTCGCATGTGGGAAGATGACGTCCAGCAACAGGCTTCGATTTGAAATGGAAATCGTCCTAACCGCGCTAGGCCCCGATAATGTTGGGCTCGCTGATCCGATCATTCACCATGTGACCGGTCGAGGCGCTAGGATCGCCGAGATCCAAATGTACGACCATGATGAAGAGCACTTGTTCGCGATGCTCTGTCGCGTTGAACTGCCGGAAGCAGAATACCCCCTGCTCGTTGATGCGATGAAGCAGATAGGAGAGCGGACCAATCTTGCAATTCGAGTTTGGAGTAGCGAGCGTCGGCAAAGGCCAAGGCTCGCCGTTTGTGGTACCTATGTGGAACATACACCCAAGGCTGTTCTCGATGCGGTTGCGAACCAGACGATCGGTGCTGACGTCTCGGTCGTCATCAGCAATCGTAACAAGTTGAATACGTTGGCGGATCAGTTCGAGATTCCCTTTCGAATGATCGGCGGAGACAAAGGCGTTGCAGACGACGAAGCAATGGTTGAGGTCCTCGACGAGTTTGACGTCGACTATGTCATTCTTGCGAGGTACATGAGGATCTTGCCGGCATCAACCTGTTGGCAGTTCGCGGGCGGCCGGATCATTAATCTTCACCATGGATTGCTACCAGGATTTCCAGGATTTCGGCCCTATCATGATGCCTACACGGCGAGGATGCTCACCTTCGGCGCGACGTGCCACTTCATCATCCCCGAGCTTGATGCGGGAAATCAAACGATCAACCAGCGAACCTTCTCTGTAGCACCAGGTACTTCGCTTGAGCACGTGATTGCGAAAGGTGAGTCGAGCAATGAGCCGCAGTGTTTGGTTGAGGGAGTTCGTCGCGTGGTTGAGCGAGAAGTCTGTTTGCACTTTCATCGCGTTTCAGCTCGAGTGTGATTTGAAGCCAATGTCATTCTGGCAAAGACTGCTCGGGAATGATGAGCCGCACGGGTGAGCGACGCGACGCCTCGGGCCAGTTGGCGTCTTGAAGTGATGATACCCGAGGAGTCGTAAACTCCTCCTTCGGCTCAGTCTTATCTAGAAAAAGTGGTTTCAGGCTTGCCGACGAAACTTGGATACGGCGAGACGCTCAATCTCGCTAGCCGCGATCTGTGCAGCGTCCGGCCATGGCTTTTTCGTTTGTGCCGGTAAAGCTAAGGCTTCGTCAATGGCTTCCTCAAGGTGGCTTAATGACTTTAGCCACACCCCTGCCCCGCTCTCTTGAATGCGGGCCGCATTATCGAATTGGTCGAACGCGAATGGGTAAATGATCTGAGGCGTGCGAGAACGCACTGCCCTGGCGGTGGTGCCTACGCCTCCATGATGCATGACCAAAGAAGCGTGCTCGAACAACGTCAGCAATTGCGTGTGTTCAATCACCTCGATGTTCGAGGGAAGGTCATTCGGCAGTAGATCCGGATACCGACAAACGAAAACGGCATCACTTGATCGCCGGCAAATGATGTCGGTCGCTCTTTGAAAAAACTCACGGGCATGCCGGTGAGCTGTGCCAGCGGTGAAGACCCAAGGTTGACACGTTTGGGTGAGAATCTCTTGCGTTGGCTTGCTTGTCTGTTCATTAGCGATTGGAAATCCGCAGTGAACTATCGGGTGTGGAACATCGCTCGTTTCCGGCGCGAACCATTCCGGATACATCAGCAATAACTTGTCTGGACTGACCCACCAATGATCAACAAAGCGTCGAACGGGATCACAGCCATGCGATATTAGCCAGCGATTAATAGTCTTGTTTAAAACAGGATCAACCAGGACTTGGTCGACGAGGAGTTCAGCGAATCTCCGAAGCCAAAGAGGTCGTCGAACCTCATACCAGAACGGCGTCATTCTTGCCGGTCTTGAAGCGGGGCGAAGCATCGAAGGGGCCAGATGCACAGTTGCCAACGGCGTGTCCGGAAACGCATCACGAAATGCTCGCGATGCGAAATCAAGAGGGTGCTGAACCAGAACCGTGCGGCCGGGGTCGTGATACTTCTCAATTACCTTGATGTAGGTCTCGAAGAAGATGTCAGCAGCGAATCGAAAAATCTTTCGCGCACCCCTCAGGGGGCGCCAAAGCTGTGCATCGTCAATCAAACCTTCGAAGGTGGCTGTATCGACGATCACCTCTGCCTTGACGCCAGGATGTTGTATGGACTCCGCGTAAGGTTCGGCGAGGGAAAGAATCACCTCATGTCCCAGGTCAGCCAACCGCTCGGCGATTAAAGTCATTGGCACAACGTCACCACGAGAACCTGGTGCCGAGATGATGCACCGGAGCGGTTTCGTGGGACTATCGATGGTCAACGTTCGATATCGTATTCAGAAATCTTGCGGTAGGTTGTCGCTCGGCTGATGCCCAGCAATTTGGAGGCTTCAGGCACCGATCCATTGGTTTTTTGAAGCGCCTTCTCAATGAGACGCTTTTCCCACGTGTCAATTCGAAGCGTGTCGAGTGAATCGACTCCCGCATCGCGTAGTCCAATGTCTTCGGGCTCGATTTTATCACCGTCGGCCATCACAACCGCGCTATCGATGACATTTCGCAGCTGTCGTACATTCCCAGGCCACGAATAATCCAGCAGCAGCTTCTTCGCGGCGTTAGATAGGGTGAGATTGGTTCGGCCGTGAACCACGCGAAGTTGTGCGAGAAAGTGTTCAACCAAACGATCGATATCGCCATCGCGATCTCTCAGTGGCGGAACAAGCAGCTCAAAGACACTCAGACGATAAAAGAGGTCCTCTCGGAAACACTTTTCTCGTACAAACTCAGCCAGGTCTCGATTGGTGGCTGCGATCACGCGAACATCAACCATGACTTCCTGGGTTCCACCCACGGGCAGGAACGGATGCCCTTCCAGGATTCTCAAGAGCTTTGCCTGACCCTCCAAGGTCAATTCGCCAATCTCATCGAGAAATAGCGTTCCCGTATTGGCTTGTTCGAACCATCCAATGTGGTCTTGATCGGCACCCGTGAATGCACCCTTTTTGTGACCAAATAGTTGACTCTCGATGAGCTCGGAAGGAATCGCCGCGCAATTGACTGTCAGCATGGGGCGTTTGGGTCTCTGGCTGGCGCGATGGACCGCGCGTGCGACAAGTTCCTTGCCAACGCCCGATTCACCCCGAATCAAAACCGAGCCGTTCGCTCTTCCAACGCGCGCAATCTTGCCGCGAAGACGTTCCATGGATTGGCTCTCGCCGACGATCTCGTTGTCGGGGCCTGCCTTGAGTTCGCGATGACGGTGGTCATGTTGCAGCTGTGATTGACGCTGCGTGGTCGTCCAGCCCAGACCGACCAGACGACTAGCTGCCCGGACAAGCTCAAAGGTTTGGGAGTTGAACTCGCCGCTGCTTCGATAAACTGCGATGGCTCCCTCAATTGAATCAACGCCAAGTGGAACGATAATGGCATCGTTCCAGTGTTGAGTGACTTTTGAGTCAAACTCCGGTGCGTTGCCTTGGAGCCACAGTGATTCACCATTATCGATTACACGGCGGACAGTCGACCTTGAAAGTTTGACCGGTTGATTTTTTCCCGACGGAACTGTGCGAACGGGTTTGAGGCGACCTGATCCATCATCACAAGTGAGTTCAATCGAGTCGGCAAAAGAACGATCTAGAAGCAGGCCGAGCGCAGTATCCAAGACCTCTTCGCCGTCTTCGGCGATTTGGCCACGCAATAGCATCAGGCTGAGCTGGTAGAGGTCGGCCAGTAACTCTCCGGCGACACCGTCCAAAGCGATATCGTTGGCATCGCTTCGCCAAGCTCCGACGACCACCGAATCGCTTTGAAGAGTCAACGCGCCAACGGAATCTTCTTCCGAAGATTCGAAGTCTTGTTCGATCAATTGCATGTCGGTGCCCCCAATCGTGATTAGGGTTTGATCGATTAGCCTCGCTTGGTCGACTTTCTGACCATTGACCATCGTGCCATTTCGGCTGCTGGTATCACGAAGGTGCCAATCGCCGTCCTCAAAGAAAAGCACGGCATGGAATCGGGAGCTGACCGGGTCAGCCAGTAGTATTTCACAATTCGACGCTCGACCCACGTGCATGGCACGCCGGCGATCGAGAGAGAACTGTTGACCCCGTTGGGGGCCAGATTTGATGGCTAGGATGGTAGCCATGGGAAGACGAGCCTCGACGATTCATTACATCTGGTCGTTCCCGGATCTTCCGGTTCATCCGGGCTTCGAATGGAAACGCAAACCAACCCCTGAACGTGCTCGCGACATCGGGGATTCCTTGGTCTTGCGATAGCTGTTTCCAATTGTAACACCTCATCGACTCAGGTGAATCATTTTGAGTCTCAAAATTAGGCAGATGCGACTTCGACGGCATCCCATTGATGGGGGGACGCTCAGAATGGGATGCCGACCTAGACTTGGGACCATGATTGGACGCAAAACTGGGTTGGTGACATCCCACTCGAGGATCGCTGGCTTGGGTCTAGCGACCCCCGCTCACCGGATTGGCCGAACGGAAAGCGTGCAGTTTGCGGTGGCCAATACCGGCGTTGGTGACTATCGCGACTCGAAGATGGCTGCGCTTTATCGCAGAACGGGAATCGACTTTCGGGGCACCGTCTTGGTTGATGCGGAGGACGAACCGGGCCCCGATGCCGAGAGCCTTCGAAGTCGACTTCGGCACCCACTGGACCATTCGGATCGTGGTCCGAGTACGGGGGACCGGATGAAGTGGTACCAACAATTTGCGGGTCAATTGGCTTCCGAAGCGGCCGTCGCTGGTCTCACCGCGGCAGCCGTCGAGCCAGAAGCGATTACACATTTAGTCGTTGTCACCTGCACCGGATTCGCGTCGCCAGGTGTGGATTATCACCTCATGGATGCACTAGGTTTGCCGGCTGATGTGCAGCGAATTCAGGTTGGCTTCATGGGCTGCCATGGCGCTATCAATGGCCTTCGAGCGGTTCAGGGAATCTGTGCCGCCAATCCGAGCTCAGTGGTCCTGATGGTGTGTGTTGAGCTTTGCTCGCTTCACTACCAGTACGGTCCGCAAACGGATCGGATTGTCAGTGGTGCTCTGTTTGCTGACGGAGCCGCCGCGCTTGTGGCACAGGGTGATGATTCTGAAAACTGGCAACCGAGTATCAGTGGGACGGCCTCGTATCGAATTCCAGGTACGAAGGATGACATGACATGGCATGTTGGCGACCATGGCTTCGAGATGACGTTAAGAGCGACCGTTCCTGGAATCATCGAACAACATTTGCCGGAAGTCCTGTGTGAAACTTTGGGCAGATTTAATTTGTCTCCAAAAGACATTTGCGGATGGGCGGTGCATCCAGGCGGAGTACGCATTGTGGATGCCGTCAAAAACGGCATGAAACTAAATGATTCCCAGGTTGAGGATTCACTGGAGGTTTTGCGACAGCACGGCAACATGTCGAGCCCGACGATGTTATTTGTTCTGGAACGTTTTATTCGGCAACAAATTCCTCGCCCATGGTTAATGCTCGGTTTTGGGCCGGGGCTCGCTGTGGAACTCGCGGTCATCGAGTGAAACCAAACGGGCATAAAACCATTCAACGCATTATTCGGTCGCTGCCGATACTCATTGAAATTCGTTGATTCACGAACATCCGAACTCGCGGCGGGGGAATGCCATGTCTCGGATCTTTTCTAGGTTGGTCGGTTGCCTGCAAAATCGACACAGTGTGGTTTGCTCGATCGCTTTAGTCTCCTTGGGATCCGTTGGCGCACAAAGTCCAACGGTAGCAGGTTACGAAAAAGACCCTCAAACGGGCATCGTTTACAGCAAGACTGTTCAAACGATCGAGCAACCGGTTGTGCGGCAAGAGATGCGGACCCAAACGCAGGTGGTCTACACGCCTCAGGTGGTTACCGAGACGAAACCCGAGAACAGAACGGTCTACACGCCGGTTGTCGAGAACGTTTGGGAGCCGAGACTACACAATCGATGGAATCCATTTGCTCGCCCGACCGTTGCCTATCACAACGTGGCGCGGACGCGTTGGGAAGCTCGCAACGAAGTAGTCAATCGAACTCAAACTCGAACCGATTGGATTGCCAAACAACAAACGCGTCAGGTTCCGACACAGGTGGTGACCATGGAACGCAAGCAGCAGGTCAATTACCAGCCAGTGGGAACGGTCGCCCCCCGAGCGATCGCATCTAGTTCGGCGCCGGCATCCAACTTGGATCCCAACACGCTGGCTCGACTGCGGCCGCTCGGTGCGACCGATCAGGTCAATCCAACCTCAATTGCTAACGCACCGGTGGGGGCGTCATTCGGCCAACCGTTTAATCCGCCGCGTTTGGCGGCTTCGACGGTGGGAAGACTGACCAGCGATCCACCTCGGCGGACAATGAGCCAAGGAGGTATGCGGGCAACGGATTTGGGCCGGCCAACGAGTTTCGGTAGTGCTTTGCCTCCAGCGAGCAGCTCAACTGGCGTTGCAACCCTGCCCATGCCGATGCTGCGGTAGTTTGTCGGTGTTGGTTGCGGGACCTGCCATGGTTCCGAACCAGTCCTATTAAATGCACATCCTCATCCGATAGAATCCCCGCGATCTTGACCACTGTCTGAGTTTGGTGGTCGCTCGCATCAAGTTCTTCGGATTTCGGATACTCCGTGCTACGCTCCCACACCTGCGGACAACTACGCGCCTCCGACGTTGGTTCCAACGTCACCCTCTGCGGATGGGTTGACAGTAAAAGAGACCACGGAGGCGGGGTTTTCATCGACCTACGCGACCGTTACGGCCTCACTCAGGTCGTCGTCAATCCACCTGAATCGACGGCCGAAATGATCGATTCCGCAGGCCGTGTTGGCAATGAGACGGTCATCCTGGTTCGTGGAGTGGTCGCCAATCGTCTGGAAGGAAAGACGAACGAAAAGCTTGCCACGGGCGAAATCGAAGTCCGCGTCGAGCACTTTGAGGTTCTCAATAGCTGTCAAACGCCGCCTTTCACGCCATCTCAATCCGAGTTGCCGGGTGAGGATCTTCGCTTGAAGTATAGGTTCCTCGACCTTCGAAGGCCCGAGATGCAGCGATCCATGATCCTGCGAAGCCAAATCATCAAGTCGATGCGAGACTATTTTGCCGAGCACGATTTCATCGATGTGGAGACACCCATTCTTGGCCGCAGTACGCCGGAAGGCGCTCGAGATTATCTCGTGCCTTCAAGAGTCCATCCGGGGCAGTTTTATGCCTTGCCGCAATCGCCGCAGCTTTACAAGCAGATCCTGATGGTCGCGGGCTTTGACCGTTATATCCAGGTTGCCAAGTGTTTTCGCGATGAGGATCTGAGAGCCGACCGACAACCCGAGTTCACGCAGCTCGACTTAGAAATGTCATTTGTGGATTCGGATGACATCATCGGATTGATTGACGGACTTGTGGCGCGGGTCGCCCAAGAGGTACTCGGAAAAGAGGTCAAACTACCGCTCCCTCGTATGACCTATGACGAGGCCATGCGACGCTTCGGTCATGATGCTCCCGATCTTCGATTCGGCATGGAGATCGTTGACGTCACTGAGGTGGCCAAGAAGACCGAGTTTCGTGTCTTTAGAGGGACAGCCGATGGTGGCGGGTTTGTTCGCGGTATCAATGTAAAGGGCGCTGCGACCAAGTACTCGCGACGGC
>JBCCKZ010000160.1:0-9956 GCA_039027135.1 Planctomycetota bacterium | reverse complement strand
TTTCTAAGTAACCCCGTGACAATGGTCGCCACGGCACCAATGGATCGCTTGGACCTTCGAATGGGCAGCGTCGGATCAGGGGCGGCGGGAGCTTCGGGGGCCGTTGACCAGCTCACTTTCGAGGTGCTTCGGTTGCTCGAAGAACGACCGACGACCGTGATTTGGTTGTTTGACCAAAGTCGATCTTTGCAGGCCCAACGCGCCACCATCCGAGAGAGGTTTGATCGGATGTATCTAGAGCTAGGGATGGCCGAAGACAAGAATCTGACATCGATCAAACGCGAAAGGGATGCCGGCAACATTCCACTGCTCACCTCGATTTACGCGTTTGGCGAAAAGGTTCAGCAGGTTACACCTGAGCCTCTCGAATCGCTCGCTGAGATTCAGCAAGCCATGGAATCGATCAAGGACGATGACTCGGGAGTTGAACGTATTTTTGAAGCGGTTACGACAGCGGCGAGGGAGGCCAAATCCTTCACTCGTATGGTGTCGGTTCAAACACCCGATGGCCGAATTCGTCGAGAGCCCCGACGAAACGTAATGTTGATCGTCGTGACCGACGAAAGAGGCGATGACATTAGCCAGTTGGATTCAGCAATCGCCGAATGCAAGAAGTTCGGTATTCCCGTTTCAATCATCGGAGTGCCGGCACCTTTTGGAAAAGCCGTTTCCGAGATCAAGTATGTTGATCCAGATCCTCAATTCGATCAAACGCCGCAGGTAGGCCTCGTGAACCAAGGACCTGAGAGCTACCTACCGGAGGTCGTCGATATCGGCTTCATCAGCCGAGACAAGGATCTCACGCTCGATAGTGGCTTTGGTCCTTATGGGCTCACGCGTTTGTGCTACGAAACTGGTGGCATCTATCTGAGTGTACACCCGAATCGAAAGATTGGGCGTCGCGTTCGCTTTGGAGAGATTGATCCTTTTGCGGCTCACTTCGATTACTTCTTCGATCCCGTTGTGATGAGGCGTTATCGACCGGATTACCTTCCACCGCGAGACTACTTGTTGGCCGTGAAGCAGTCTCCGCTTCGTGATTCGCTCGTTCGCGCTGCCTCGATGAAAGGGGCTTCCGGCCTTGATCGACCGAGACTGCGGTTCGTGGTGACCGAAGCAGCTCAATTGAAACGTGAGATTGACCAGGCCCAGACGACCGCGGCAACCTTGATGCCAGCTTTGGATGCCATGGCAAGAATGTTGGAGCCTGGGATGTCGGCACGTGATAAGGAGGGTAGCCCACGTTGGAGAGCAGGATATGACCTTGCTGCTGGTAGGGTGCTTGCACAGCTTGTTCGTACCGATGCTTACAACTACATCCTCGCAGACCTCGAGAGCGGGCGAAAGCGATTTGAGAAAGAGAAGAACAATACTTGGATTTTGGAACCAAGTGATGACCTATCCTTCTCGAGCAAACTCAATAATCGCGCCAAAGCGGCTCGTGAGCTTCTCGAAGATGTCGTCAATGACCACCCCGATACACCGTGGGCATTGTTAGCGAAGACGGAATTGGATGTCCCCATGGGATGGCAATGGAAAGAGGACTTCACTGACCTCTCGCCGCCTCAACGCACAAGGCCAGGCAACAATAATAACAACCCCAATCGGATGCCTCGCGATGATCAGAAACGGATGATCGACCGTAAGGAAAAGCGACCATTGCCCAAACTTTAGTCGCATCGGTAAGGGGCTACTCTCATGGTGGGCAGTCGGTGATGGTTCTTGCCCTAATGAAGATGCGGACGTGGGATCCTAGAAGGGGATCCTAGATGGGGCTCCCGAAGGAAAGACCCTCATCGAGACACGGTTTTCTGACTCAGCCCTTCTTGGCCGTTGATAGATCTGATCTTTGTACAGGGAGGATCGACAAACGCCCTTCGTTCGAGGGATTAAGAAGCCTTCGGCCTTCGTGGCGGAGACTCGCGTTGACCGGTGGGCGGTCGAGCTTTGAAATCGCTCCTAAGTTCGTTCACGCGTTGGCGGCGGCTTCTAGCTCCGCCTGCATCCGGGCCACTCGGTCGGCTAGTGATTCGCTGCTGAGTCGCTCTCGAAGTTTGTCGACTAGCAATGGGAATGCCAGCGGCGTGACCTTCGGTGGATCATTTAAAACGAGTTCGCTTTCGCTGATTCGATCCAAAGCTCGCTCCATTCGTGCGGCTTCAAGTTGGGTTTGAAGGACTTCTTTTTGGCTTTGTTTCAAAAGCAGGTTCTGGTTGTCGTACTGACAAAACACATCAAAGAAAAGATTGCTGCTCGCCTGAAGGTTTTTTGCACTACGTTGCTGGCCGGGGTAACCGGGGTGAATCAAGCCAGCAACCTTAGCGATCTGACGAAATTGTCGTTTTGCCATTTCCGTCGAGTTCATGCTCTCCAGAATATCCGTCTGGAGTCTTTCGGTTGAAAAAAGTCCCCCATCGATCGCTTTCTCAATGGGAATCTCTGTTGGAGATTGCAAGACGAGTCCGTAATCGTTGCAGGCCATAGAAAATGTGATTTTCTCGATTTTCGAAATTCGGTGTGCCAGCAATGCTGATAGACCCTCGTGTACCAAACGACCCTCGAATGGAAAGAGGAAAAGCTGATTACCCGTTTTGGTTTCGATTCGTTCCATCAAGAATTCGTTGCACTTAGGAAGTAAGCTCCATTTGGCTTGAAGTTCCAGCAGACTACGAAGTGCCTTCATCTCTCGTCCGATGTAACGACCCTCCGATGCTTCCTCTAGTTTCTTTCGCAATGTCGCGGACAACTCGCTCGAAAGTGGCATTCGGCTGCCGTACCAGCGAGGATAGGTATCCGGTTGTCCTTTGGTGCGTTTGACGTAAACGACGTTGTCCTTGATGCGCACCATCTCAATGAGTCGCCCACCGAATAGGAACTTATCACCGGGACTGAGCTTTGAGAGGAAGTGTTCTTCCGCTGATCCAATGGTTCCACCTTTTAAGAACTTGATTTGCATCGAGGCGTCCGAGGTGATCGTTCCAATGTTCATGCGATGCAGTGCCGATATACGGCGGTCATCAATGAAGTATCGATCTTCCTCACACTTAACGCGGTGAAATTCGGGGTAGGCGTTGAGTGAACTGCCGCCTTTGACGACAAAATCAAGGACCCACTGCCATTCTTGGCTCGACAGGGATTCATAGGCATAGCAAGTACGCACTTCTTCAAGCATTGCCTCTTGATCGAAGCCGCCGCCGATTGCGACGGTGACCAGGTGCTGGGCGAGAACATCAAGAGGCTTGTCGAGCAGTGGGCGTGCTTCCAGGTGCCCCGATGCGATAGCATCCTGCGCGGCGGCTAGTTCGATGAGTTCGATTGCATTGGTGGGCACGAATGCCAGACGGCTGACGGCATCAGGTTGGTGCCCTGATCGACCGGCACGTTGAAGCAGCCTCGCGGCGCCTTTGGGTGAGCCGATTTGAATGACCAGGTCAACGGCGGTGAAATCAACACCGAGATCGAGGCTGCTCGTGCAGACCACCGCGCGTAGGCGATTCTCCCTGAGCCCCGCTTCAACCCATCGTCTGACGGCTGCGTCGAGCGAGCCGTGGTGAAGCGCCATTTGGCCCGCCCAGTCGGGGCGGGCGGCAAGTAGTTGCTGATACCAAAGTTCGGTTTGACTGCGTGTGTTTGCAAAGAGCAAGCAAGACTCGCAATCCTGCAATCGTTCAACGACCTGAGGAACCATTCGTGTGCCAATGTGTCCTGACCACGGGAATCGGTCGATGGACGGAGGAAGCAAAGACTCCATGCGGATCTTCTTGCTTTTGACGCCTTCAATGATTCGAGTTGGTCGTTTGGTGCCAACGCCCATCAAAGAGTCGCGTGCTTGTTCCAAATTTCCGAGCGTTGCCGATAGTCCCCACACACGAAGTTCGGGATTGAAACGCCTTAATCGAGCCAGGCCCAACTCCGTTTGGATGCCACGCTTTGTTCCCAATAGCTCGTGCCACTCGTCAACGATCACCGCTTGCAATCCCTCGAACTGAGGATGCAAACGCTCATGGGTGAGCATGAGCGATAGCGATTCGGGTGTCGTGATCAATGCGGTTGGCAAACGTTTTAATTGTTTGGCCTTTGCACTCGCTTTCGAATCACCGGTTCGCGATTCGAGAGTCCAGGGCAAATTGAGTTTGTTTAACGGAAGCCGAAGAGATTCCTCTGTGTCGCCAGCCAGAGCCCGCAGTGGTGTGATCCAAAGGACGCTCAGTGGTGGCGGGCGTTTGGGGTTCCACTTGGTTTCATCACGATTGCGGTCCATCCAGCTGAGCAAAGGCCCCATCCAAACCGCCAGTGTCTTGCCGGTGCCCGTGGCAGAGTGCACCAAGCCACTCTTGCCTTCTCGAAAGGCACGCCAAGCGGATCGTTGGAACCGAAAGGGTTTCCAGCCGATCGCCTCGAAGAATGAGTCCGCCTTTTGCGAGGCGGTCCTCGTGTTTGTTTCAGAACGCAACATGGAGAATCGTAGAGGGACGTCATCACCGCACCAGCCGTTATAAACCGCAGACGCTGCGATCACGATCTTAGGTCAAAGAACTCGGATTTATGCAACGCCTCGGACGTGATTAGACTGCCCGGATGCGAGCACCCATCTCCCGTACCGTCGTCATTGCAACTTTTTTCTCATTGTTGGCGTTGACTCCAGCTCTGGCTCAAAACGAACCCGATGTAGGGGCGGACGCAAACGAGGTGCCCGATGCCCTGGCACTACCCGATACGCTGGCACTGCCCGATGCGCTGGCACTGCCCGATGATCAAACGGCGGACGAGATCGCAGCCGAAGTTGACGGAAAGATTGTGAAGGACGTGGATGATCATACGGCGGAGGATGCAGAGAATGGGATCGAGGAGGATGCGGTCGAAGCGGATCAAAAGGGAGTCGACGACAAGAGCGACGTTGAGATTGACAAGAAGCTCAAGGTTGAAAAGAAGTCCGAGGCCGAAGCAGAATTGAATCTCGAAGATAAGAAATCAGAAGATACGGAAGTAGAAGACAGGGGATCACTGGTACGGATGCAAACCAGTGAAGGTGTCTTGTGGATAGAGCTATTTGACGATCAAAGCCCAGCAACGGTCGCTTCGTTTCTTCAGCACGTCGATGAGAGACATTACGAACAAACGGTTTTTCACCGACTGGTTCCTGGATTGATACTGCAAGGTGGTGGTCGAGGATTTGACCTTCGGGAGATTTCAACTCGAATCGGTCCGCCAAGCGAATCCGACAATGGTTTGAGCAATGTTCGGTTGAGCGTTGCCATGAGTCGAAGGTTGGGATCCGAACACCAAAACGAGCTTCACATTCGAAGCGAGCCGGCCGAGTTCTTTATCAATCTCACTGACAACGATTACCTTGATCGCCAGAGTTCAGATGATGGGGTTGGCTACACTGTCTTTGGCCGAATCATAGGCAGCCAAAGCGTTCTCGAGGAATTGGCTTCGACACCGACAAAGTCATATTTCGATCCCGAGTACCCTCCACGCCAGCTCAAGTACGTTCCTCGTCGGCCATTACAAATCGAGAAGATTGAGCGGTCAGACTGGCAGGCCTACGTGGATCAGGGTAAATCGAAAGAAGTTGCCCGAGAAAGCGAGGATGTTGATGTGCCATCCGAACCCGAGCTAATCCCTCTGCCGGCGGGGGTTCGCCTGAATCCGCTCCTCTAGCCGAATTGCGACAAACGGCTCAGAATGCAATTTGTTCCGTTTGATTGACGTTGCCAATTCGATACTACAAGGCGCCTTCGGTTTATGAGTTCTTACCCACCTGACACGCCCGGTGAATCAAAGGAAGGCAATAGCGGCGGATCGAATCAGGGTGGTGCCCTTCGAGCTCGAGTTCCCGATCACGTTGCCGGAGGTACGTTCAGCACAGGCGCGATCGTGATGACGGGCCAAAGTGAGTTTATCATCGATTTTCTGCAGACGATTGGTCGTCCGCATCGAGTCGCCAAGCGTGTGATTGTGCCGCACGGTGTGATGCCCCAGTTCATTGATGCCCTCAACACCAACCTGAACCTTTACACTTCGCGTTTTGGCCCGGTTCCCGCTCCCGCGAGTAGCCCTCAAACCACCGATGTTTCGGGAAATCCTTCGCCAGCGGCAAAGGATTCGGAGCAAGCATTACCGGACGAAGGAAGCGCGGGCTCCGGCCCGGGCGATGCCGCCGGTTCCGGCGCACCCGGTGTGACAAGCGGCTCGAGTCCTGCTGAGGCTGCGATGTCGAGTGAGGTGGTGACATCGAGCGGAAACATCTCCTCGAGCCCGCCTCCACGGAGGCCATCGCCACAGGAGATCTATGATGATCTCAAGCTGCCCGATGAAGAGCTCAGCGGTGTCTATGCCAATGGAGTCATGATCGGCCATGGCGCAAGCGAGTTTGGTTTGGATTTCCTCACAAGCTTCTTCCCTCAATCCGCTGTGAGTGCTCGGGTTTTCCTGGCGTCGGGTCAAGTTCCTAGGCTGCTGGAGTCGCTTCGTGGCGCGATGGAGCAATTCCAAAATCGTCGACGTCCACCTTATGAAGGCGGTCAAAGCGATGGCGATTTCGGATGATCTTCCGCTGATGCGTGATCTTCCAAGAGGCTCCATTCCTGGAGGCTTGGATCTCATTCTGGCCAGCGGCTCGCCTCGACGTAGGCAATTACTTCAGGCGGCGGGATACTCATTCGAAATCATGCCGGCCGGCGATCATGCTGAATGCGGAATTTGTTCTCGTGAAACGGCACCGGAGCTGGTGGCCCGTTATGCGTTTCAAAAGGCTGCTGACATCGCTCGGCGGACGGCTCCCCGAGAGATCATGATCTTGGCTGCCGATACGGTCGCCTCTTGCCTGGGACGTATTCTCGGGAAACCCAAAGACGTGGAACACGCGCGAGAGATCCTGCAGTATCTCTCTGGTCGGGATCACGATGTTTTCACCGGATTTTGTCTATGGGATACGACAAGCCGGCGAGGAATGATTGAGGTCGTCCGGACACAGCTTCGCATGCTCACGCTAAGCGACGAGATGCTTGAAGAGTACCTCGCGTCGATGCTGTGGGAAGGCAAGGCAGGCGCGTTCGGTTATCAGGATGGAAACGATTGGCTAACGATCTTGGGTGAGGGAAGCGAATCGAACGTTGTGGGGCTGCCGATGGAGCGTTTGGCGGAATTATTGGAGGATTTCGATTCATTGGCACAAAGGCTTCCACAATTGCCGGACGATAACTCGAACGTTGGGAATTCTTAAGCACATCCAGAGGGCCAAACATTGACCGCAAGAGTTTCACGTTGGGCATCGCACAGTAGGGCAACCTCGTTGAAGGCACTTGTTTTCGTTTTCGTTGCTGCATCAATCGTGGTGAATTCAGCTTCGGCCCAAAATTCGACTCAAAACTCGTCTCAGGATTCGTCACTAAGCTGGGCCGAGAGGATGTTTCCCAAGCGGGAACACGACTTCCGCATTGTTAGCCGGGGGGCTACCAGCGAGTATCACTTTGAGTTCACCAACCTCTTTGAAGAGGATGTGCACATCTCGGGTGTTCGAACTAGTTGTGGTTGCACAACGCCAACTGTGACACGCGATTTGTTGCAAACGCATCAGGCGGCAGCCGTCGTGGCTGAATTCAATACCAAGTCGTTCGTTGGTCAGAAGGCTGCGACCATCACCGTGATTTTTGATCGACCGGCTTATGCCGAAGTGCAGCTTAAGGTGAAAGGCTTCATTCGAACGGATATTGCATTTGAGCCGACGGAGGTTGACTTTGGAGAACTAGGTGCCGGCGAGTCAGCAGCACGCGATGTTGAAATCTCGCACAGTGGCAATTCCAATTGGGAGATTCTTGACGTTCGAAGCCATTGTGAAGGATTATCTGTTTCGCTAGATCCGGCTGAGCGAAAGCCTGGCATGGTTAAGTACCGCATGCGTGTCGAGCTTAGCGGAGAGATGCCTGAGGGAGATATCCGAGAACGGCTGACTCTGATCAGCAATGATCGGCGATTTCCAACGACCGAGATGGCGGTCAATGGTCGAGTTCGACCGGTTGTTAGCGTATCACCAAAGTCCGTGTCTTTGGGACGCATTACACCAATGAGCCAAGCGAATAAGCGATTGGTTGTTCGCGGCGAGGAGCCATTCGAGGTGAAGGAAGTCTTGTCGGCTGATTCGCGTTTGTCATTTGAGACTCCTGAGGGGAGCAAGAAAGTGCACTTCCTCAAGATGAAGTTCAATGGGGACGGTTCGAGTAAGCCGCTTTCTCAGGAGGTTCGTGTCGTCACGAGTTTACCCGGAGACAAGAGCGCCTCCTGCATTGTCACCGGCACGATGCGGTAGACCGGCTAGAGAATCTCTCGATAGATTCTCTTCACACGGTCGGAATCTAGGCCGACGGGATTGAAAGTGCCTGTCCATTGCTGCAAAGCGTCTTCGGACATAGCACTGATCGCCTCGGATGGAACACCCAATTCGGTCAGTGTGTTGTGGAGACCAGCGGCACGTACCCAAGATTCAAATAGGCTCGCCAAAGTATCGCCAGCGGAGTCCGAGATGGTGTCACCGAGTACTTCACGAGGAAGCTGGCGAATCAGATCTGCGTACCAATCATCGTGAGCGGTAGCATTTAGCCGAATCACGGCAGGGAGTGTAGTCGCGACGGCCTGTCCGTGAGCGATTCCAAAACGTGCGGTGAGCGGATTGGCCGTCGCATGGGCGGCACCTAGCATCGACATCTCGATAGCCATTCCCGCGAGTGATGCTCCGGATTGCATTTGGCTTCGCATTTCAAGCTCATGGGCATCCACTTGAGAGATATCACTGGGCAGCTCATCTCGGGGTTTGAGCTTCATTGCTCTATCAAAAGCAGCGCCCAGCAGCCCAAAGCTTCTCTTGGAGAAGGTGATTGACATGGCGTTGCGACGCTTGGTGACATGAGTTTCGATAGCGTGCGAAAGCGCATCGATCCCGGCAAGCGCGGCGACTCTTTCAGGTTGTGTGGTCGTCAGGATGGGATCTAGGATGGCAACTCGAGCGGCTGCTCGCTTGTCACCACAGGGCATTTTGACGTGAGTCCTTGCATCACTAATCAACGCGAACGATTGGGTCTCACTTCCAGTGCCAGTGGTCGTGGGAACGGCAATGAGTGGCAACATGTCGGCGGTAGCCTTGCCCACACCCGCGTAGTCGTGAATGGACCCGCCACATGAATAGACAAAGTTGATGCCTTTGGCGCAGTCCATGCTGGATCCTCCGCCAAGACCAATCAGCACGTCAGGCTGAAACGCGGAAGCGACTTGAGTTCCCGCGTCGACCATTTCACTGGTGGGATTTTCGCCGAAGTCGCGAAAGGTCTCGACCTGTAGCGATTTTTCCTTGAGGACACGCAGGGCAGCATCATGATGGCCCGCTTTGATGACACCCCAATCACAGACGAGCAAGACTCGGGTTGGCCGATCTAGCATCGCAGGTGAAACGTCCTCAACGACTTCGCCCAACTGCTGCAGTGTTCCCGCGCCAAAGACGACTCGGGTAGTGGGCCAATAGTCAAACGGCGTCATGGGCAGGCGGGTCGGCGTCGGGCGTGAGTCGTGGCAGATAAAGGTCAACTTGGTCGCTTTGAAAGACACGCCATTTCACACCGTGACGCCAAAGCTCGAAATAGGGCTCAAGTGGATCTTGAAGATCAAGCCATTCCTGTTCGGCGGCGATCATTGGCCACATCAAATAATCCCGCAGCATGGGGTCGCAAGTGGTGAAATAGTATGCGGCAGCGAGGTCATCAACGGGGCTACCTTTCCTGGCGATGTCGATGAGCCGTTGTGAAAGCTCGCTTTTGAGTAGACGAAACAAATCGGTTTGGTCTTCGGGAGCCTTGGGTGCCTTCGGAGGTAAGCCTTCGAGTACTCGAACCCGAGGGCAAGTTTCCAGTATCGCTTCAGCCGCCTCAAATTTCAGATGGCGTGCGATCTGTGCCAAGCCTCCA
>JBCCKZ010000159.1:0-9981 GCA_039027135.1 Planctomycetota bacterium | reverse complement strand
TAAGGAGGAAATCAAGCCTTGAACGTACATAGATATCCGTTGCCAATCATTGTGCTGGTTTTGTTTCTTGTTGCTCCCTGTGAAGTCAGCGGGCAGCGACAAAGCAAGATTCACATCGCCGTTAAGAATCGGAGACTATCCGACATCAGAAAACTGTTGACCGAAGATGGGACGCTCATCAACAAAACTGATGGTGATCGCAGGACTCCGCTTCATTTGGCGGCACGATACGGTAGTGCTGAGCTTGTATCCTATCTGCTTCAGCAAGGTAGCGATGTAAACGCGAGGTGCTACAACGATTTCACTCCCTTACATCTGACGAGAAATCCTGAGATCGCTCGGGTCTTAATCAAAGCTGGCGCCGACCTCGAGGCGAAATCGGCATCGGGAACAGCTATGAAGAGTGCGGTGTCCGATCGGAACCTACCTCTCATCAAGGTTTTCTTGGACGCTGGGCAATCTTTGTCTTTCGAGAACCTTGTCGAGTTGGAGATGGTGAAAGAGGTCGCCAAAACGTTAGAGGAGAAACCCTGGCTGGCCAAATCACCCCGGAAAGTGCTACACACCGCGAGTCGCAAAGGCAATCTTGAGTTAGTCCGCTTGCTGTTGCGATATGGTGCGGACCCCAACCAAGACTATGGTTTTATGAACGTGTCTGGAGTCTTTACGCCACTTTGTAGTGCCGTACGAGCCGGCCACTATGAGATCGCGAAGCTTCTATGTGAACGTGGTGCTAGGACCGATGTTGCGGGCGGCAAGTTCTATGACACACTCCTGCTACTGGCGACGGCAGAGTCGGATGCAGAGTTTGTCAAGTTGTTGGTCGAGTATGGAGTTGATGTTCAAGTTGGTGATGATGAAGGACGCACGCCATTGCACATCGCGTGCTCTTTGGGAGACAGCGAGAAAGTGTTGACGCTCATCGATGCGGGGGCGGACGTAAATGTCGCCAATCAGAATGAGGCAACTCCTTATGCGTTCGCTATGGCGAAGGGACACGATGAGATCGCTGACGTCTTGATTGAGCGAGGGGCTCTTCTCGACTTGTTCGGGGCCTGTGCGTTTGGGCGTTTGGACGAGGTGCAAGAGATATTGAATAGGGAGCCCGAGTCAACCAATTCACGAGATTCATTTTATCGGACTCCTCTTTTCTGGGCCGTCGATAAAGGCCATGTCAATATCGCCAGGCGACTCATTGAGGCCGGAGCAGACGTGAAGATCAGGGCACCTGACGTATTTGAGTACGCCAACGTGAACTATGGTCCAATGATCGATTTGCGGCGAGCCCAGAATTCTCGTGGTGATTCTTTGTTCCACGTGGCGGCAGATCATCTGGGTCTCGGCATGCTTGACCTTCTCTTCGAATCGGGAGCGGATATCAATGCGATTGACAGTGATGGCAGATCACCAATGGAAAGAGCCTTTCGTTCGCGCTCGGCTGATCGGGATGATCTACGACGGACTGTAAA
This sequence comes from Planctomycetota bacterium, assembly GCA_039027135.1. Lineage (GTDB taxonomy): Bacteria > Planctomycetota > Planctomycetia > Pirellulales > Pirellulaceae > Rubripirellula. The sequence goes on along the minus strand of JBCCKZ010000159.1, from coordinate 8,512 downwards.
GTGGTTTATTGATCATGGGGCAGAGGTTCACCCGGTGGGCGCTAAGCAGTCCGCGCTCAGCCGTGCTGTTCGGGACGTCATGTTGATGCGGATGCTCCTCGATGCGGAAACGCCTGATCAGAAGTCTTTGGATGAGTCGCTGAGACGTGCAGCCGACGGTAATGACGAAGTCTCAAAGCTTCTCTTGGATCGAGGTGCGGTGCCCGATATCTATGCCGCTTCGTCACTCGGGCTGAACGATTGGGTGAAGAAGCTTCATGGGATATCGCCGAATCAGATTGATACGCGTCGAAAGAACTATCCCCGGCTGCGTCCCATTGAGCTAGCGGCATGCAACGGCAGACAGAGTACGATCGAATTGATGCTCAAGTTGGGGGCGAAGCTTCGCAATGACAGGGTGAGTCTGCTTGCGTGTGCGGCGAGTTCGGGTGACCTGCCTTCCGTTGAGTTTCTCATCGACCGTGGCGCTAAACTTGAAGCAAGATGGAACCGGAGTACTGCATTGCAGGTTGCAGTTGCTGAGAATCAGAAAGGGGTTGTTGAATTTTTGGTTCGAAAAGGTGCCAAGTACCGGGTTGTGGGAGACACTGGTCGATCGCTGCTCCACATCGCTGCGTCAGCAAATGCAAAAGACCTAATCGGCTATCTCGTTCAGCTTGGAATCCCAGTTGATGCGGAGGATTCAAGAGGAGATACCGCCCTCCATGATGCAGCGTCACGAGGGAGTCTCGATGCCATCAAGCAATTGTTAGAAAGTGGTGCCGATGTGAACGCCGCTAATCATCGGGGGCAGACTCCATTGGACCTTGCTGCAGTTCAAAGAAGTACTGCGACTGCGATGTTCTCCGGCAAGGACAACGAAGAAAAAAGGCAGGCTGCAAAAATGTTAGTCGCCTCGGGTGGACAGCACGGGAAAGAGAGCCCGTCCAGGGGGAAAGGCAGAGGATTGAATTCACTCGACGAACTCTTTGAATAGACGGTTGTAATTGCCCGCTGTGTAGAGCATTCGTTTAGACCTGCCAGAGTGCATGCTCGATGCCGCCGAGGATAAAGATGGCGCAAGTTCCGTAGCCGGGGATTTCCATGGATGGAATTGCGATTTCAGCGCCGGCCTCAGCTGCCTTGGCAATCGAAGCATCAATGTCTTCGACGAGAAAGTAAGGACGCACGACTGGCGTTTCGTTGCTACGAAGCGGACCCCGCACGGCTAGAGTTGAATCATCAGGCAGATCCGCTGTTCTCGCATTTCCAAGTACAGCAACTGGTTCGCTAAAATCTAGGCCGTGGACATCCTCATAGGTTTTGCAGATTGAATCGGCTTCTGGGCTCACGATTTCTAGGTACTGGATCTTCATCTTGGCGTTCTTCTCTGATGCGTTCTCGACACGGGTAGGTTGGTCGTCGTTCTGTTGAGCTGGGCTGGGCACTTGATTGTTTTCGTCGGCGGCACAGCCGGCTTCAAAAACCGTAAGCAGTGGCAGTAGGCAGGAAGCCGAACTCAGCTGTATCAATTCTCGACGGTTGCTACTGAACGGTCTTTTGCCCTCATCGTCATTAGAATGCTGTTGGTTCATGGTGAGTCCTGTTGAAGTAATTGAATCAGGTTGCCGCAGGTGTCATCAAATACGGCGGTAACGACATCGCCATGCCTCGTTGGTGGCTGAGTGAACATGACACCTAATGACTTGAGTCTCTCGTGTTCAGCTTCGATATCGTCGACGCCGAACATGGTATAAGGGATTCCGTCTTCAACCAGAGCTTCCTTGAACGGCGCGACCGCGGGATGTTCGCTCGGCTCTAGCAAGAGTTCGACGCCATCGGGTTTTCCTGGAGGCGTGACCGTAAGCCAACGATGTTCACCCATCGGAACGTCGTGTTTTTTTTCGAATCCGAGCACTTCCGTATAGAAACGCAGAGCTTTGGCTTGGTCCTCAACAAGCACGCCTGTAACGATGATCTTCATGGCTGATCCTCTCAGTGATTCTTGAGCCACTGCGAAATGAATGGAATGGCCTCAGGGAGCGTCGTCGAGTGAAGTTTCGTTCGACCTTGCCAATTCGTGCTGATCAGGCCGGCCTCTTCCAACACTGAGAGGTGCTTTGAGATGGATTGACGTTTCATCGACAGACCGTGTTCTTCGGAAAGTCGGATACAGATTTCGTATAGCGATTGATCTTCACGTTTTGCGAGCTCCTGGAGAATGGTTCGTCGAGTTGAGTCCGCCAATGCGTGGAACACCGCATCGAGTCTTTCGGTGTCCTCACGTTTCATGGCAGATAATATGCAGCCGTATGGCTGCATGTCAAGAGCTTGCTAGTGTTTGAATGAATTGAGGTGGTCTTGGACATCGAACTGTTTGTGAAGACCGCGTGCCATCAGGCTCGGAGGTAGTCGGCCGATGACTTGGTCGCGAACCAAGCGTTTCCACCATGAACTACCCTGCCCTATGCTTCCGATTAGTCTAGCCGTCTTGGTGATGTCAGTTGTCCGCGGATATCGATGCGAAGCGTAAGATTCAAATGCACGCGTTAAATCTCCTCGCGTGCGAAGCGATAAGGCCAAAACAATAGCGTCTTCGATCGCTTGAGCGCCGCCCTGTCCGAGGTTAGGCGTCATCGGATGAGCGGCGTCGCCAACAAGAACGATCTTGCCCTCGTACCAGCTGCGACTTGGAGCACAATCGATGATCGGAGAAGCATGAATTTTCTCCACTTTTGTTTTGGAGATGATCTGTGACACGATAGGTTGCCAGTCCATAAAGGATTCATACCAATCATGGACTTGTTCATTGGGATCCGAACGGTCTAGAGTCGCGTACCAATACACTCGTTCTCTACTGCATCGCATGCATCCAAATCGAGACTTCGTTCCCCAGTATTCAGTCATGCAATCGACGTTTTTTAAAGCGAATGAATCGCTTGTTAGTCCTCGCCAGCACTGGTAGCCGCTATAGCGGTCTTTTCGATCGCCAAAGGTGAGGCTTCGGACAGTGGAGTGAACTCCATCTGCACCGACCAGAAGATCGCCGTGAAAATCGTTCGTTGAAGTTGAGACGGTAACGCCGATCGGTTGCTGCTTGACGTTGGTGATCTGCTGGTCGAAGTGGACTTGAACGCCCCTTTCGATTGCCGTGTGGTGCAATATCTCGAAGAGATCCGAACGCGTAATCGTGCATGGAGCGTGTCCATAACGTGTCTTATAGTGCGAAAAGTCCAATCGACGTAAAACAGTCCCGTCTGATTTTCGAATCTGACCATTGAGTACCTCGTCCGTCTTGGATTTGACTTGCTCGTCGACTCCCAGCCGATGCAGGCATTGCATAGCGTTGGGTTGCAAGCTGATTCCCGCACCAATCGGTTTTGGCTCGGGAGTCTGCTCGATGACGTCGATAGTGTGACCATCAGTCGCCAGTGCGATCGCGGTGGCCAAACCACCGATCCCCGCGCCCGCTATCAACACATTTTGGTTCTCCATTTAAGTGATTCGCTTTAACAGCAGTATTTAAAATGCGGATCAATCGACTCCCTCGAGAAATAGGAGTTCAATCCAAAAAAACCTCCGGCCTTGTTTGTACCGGGAGCTCTTGAGCTATTAAACGAGCGAATTCAATCGTGGTGTAGTCGCTAAACTCTGGGCCAATCGCCTGTAGTCCGATGGGGAGGCCTTCACTCGACAATCCTGTCGGAAAAACGGTGCTAGGAAGGTAACAAAGGTTTGCAATTCCAGGCCAAAAAATACCCTCGGAGTAAGGCCTTTGTTCGCCATTGACCACGAGTGTTCGATTGGTGACTTCGCTTTGATCATGTGGGAACGCGACCGTGCTTGAGGGAGGGCAAATCAAGATGTCCCAATCTTCGAAAAAGCGTCTCCATTTCGTTCGAAATTCGTTCCGTTTGTTGTTGAAGATGATCCAGTCATAAAACTCCAATTTATTCCGCTTCTCGATTGCCCCGAGGATTTCCAAATAGATTGAGTGCGCGTCTTCGAATGCAAACTCTGGAAACGCTTGATCAGAGACTTTCGCGCCTAGCTTGGAAAGCAATTCGCCGATGTTGTTTACCCTTTCAGCGATCTGGCTATCGACGGGCGCGAGTGGATGATCTGGCAAAACGGCGATACGTAACTTGGCCAATTGGCGGGTTTTTGGTTTGGGCAACGCGAGTCGCCAGCCCGGCGTTTTCAATCGGTCCGGTCCTGATGACACTCTCATTGTGATCGCTAGGTCTTCAGCACTCCTAGCGATGGGGCCTGCAACGGCCAAATCAACTTGAGTGGTCACTCGATTGACGCCGGGTGGCTGATGTCCACGATAGGGCACGATCCCATGAGTGGGTTTATGGCCAAAGACTCCGCAGAAGTGCGCTGGAATTCGAATGGAACCGCCGATGTCAGAGCCAAAGTCGAGTGCGGAGAAGCCCGCCGCCACTGCCGCAGCAGAACCCCCTGAGGATCCTCCAGGAGTGCGTGTCAGATCCCAAGGATTGTTGGTCGTTCCGTAGGCAGGGTTAAAGCTCTGCCAATCACCGCCATAGAAAGCGATGTTAGTCTTGCCCAAAAAGACGGCACCGGCCTGACGCAGACGTTCGGCCACGGCCGAGTCGGCCTCGGCGATGTTGCCCGCTTGCGCCATAAGTCCCCAGCTCGTGGCCATGCCGGCGACATCAAACATTTCCTTGATGGTAATCGGTAGACCGTGCAGCGGCCCAAGCGGATAGCCTTTAGCGATTGCCATGTCGGCATTCCTCGATGCTTCGATTGCTCTGTCGAAGTCCCGCACAACAACCGAATTGAGCTTTGAGTCATACCTTTCAATTCTTGAAATGAAGTACTTGGTCAGTGCCTCGGAGCTGATCTCCTTTTCGCGGATGCGTCTGGCGAGTTCGACGGCTGGCAAGAATGCCAAGTCACTATTTGAAAGTTCATTGCCTGCGGCTGAAGCCTCAAATTGGGCCGTAGATGAAAAGAGTGTGGCTGCCGCGACAGATCCAATGAAGTTTCGTCGAGAACCGGTGTCCGTCAATCGTTGTTGATTCTTGAGACTCACTTGTCTGCGCTGCGTGCTTGAACTGGTATTTGAACTTCGTTCAATCATACAACGCCAGCGAGTGCTGGTTTTTGGCTATTGGTGGATTCTTGCTGTTGCAGCAACTACGGAGAATGTGCGGTTTTGCAGATTGAATGAACTATTGTGAGCCGTAAAAAGTTGGAAACACTAGAGAGCCAGCCACTATCGTCGAAGATGTTGTCGGGTTTCTCTTCGAGAGCGTGTTCGCGGCTAACAGCCATCGCGGCTTTATGAGCTGGAATCACAATGCTCTTCGAATGCGTTTGGAGCTTCGATTTCTTTTTGAGTTTTGCATCGGTTGGCTTCTGGCTTGGTGAAGAGAAGAAGAAAGGCTATTCGCCAGAAGTAGTTGTTTGATTGAGGCTACCTTCTTACACGAATTTTCGCTTTTTCTTGAATTAGCGAGATCGTCATCAATTTCATTATCTTTGGATTGCCTGTTTTAAAAACGGTGTACCATGGAACGGAATCGTCTTCCACTTTCCGCCTTGGCCTCATAGCGGTGCCTTCATTGGATACTCAATGCCCGAATGATGAAGAGCTCCATCGGCTGTGTTGTGAGACGATTGCAACGGATCGAGAGGAGTCTTTGTTGGCCCACATCAGTCAGTGCACTGATTGTCAGACGACGATCTCGAAGGCTTCAGATGAGCTCGCCGGTTATGCCCCCACGCTCGCGACTATGACGATTGCGGGTGTTTCTGACGAGCTTCAATCTCGGATGTTGAAACTCAAGGCGAAGCCAGCGATCGCGAGTCACGATGACTCGACAACGTTCGAAGATCTAAAGCCGTGGTTGAATAAAGGCGCATCGGAGATCGGCAGGATTGGGCACTACGACCTTCTTCGTTTTCTTGGACGCGGTGGGATGGGGCTCGTGTTTGAGGCTCACGATACGCATCTCAAGCGACGGGTTGCCGTTAAGGTGATGTCGCCGTCCATGTTGGTTGATCAAACATATAGTGAGCGTTTTTTGCGAGAGGCTCGTGCCGCAGCCTCAATCAATCATCCGATAGTCGTTACGATATTCGAAGTCTCGAAGACCAAGCAGCTACCCTACATGGCAATGGAATTTATCGAGGGTGAGTCTGTGCAAGACTATTTGGATCGCGGATCTAGATTTGACATGGAGGATGTATTCAAGATTGGAGAGCAAGTCGCAGACGGTCTCGCCGCCGCACATGGCAAAGGTGTTGTCCATCGTGACATCAAGCCGGCGAATGTCTTGATGTGCTCCAGGACAGGCGAGGCGAAGATCACAGATTTCGGTCTTGCCTATCAAGCTTCTGAAGTCGCGTTGACGCAAACGGGAACAATACTGGGGACGCCGGAGTATCTCTCTCCGGAGCAGGTCGATGGTGCACGCGCGGATGAGCGAAGTGATCTTTTTAGCCTGGGATCACTTTTGTATTGCCTTTGCTTGGGGAGGCCTCCATTCACCCAAGCATCGCTCGTGGCCACGCTCCACCAGGTGGTCACGAGGCGACCTGAGCCATTGGCGGATCTTGATTCGAGCGTACCCCATTGGTTCTCTTGTCTGGTAGAAAAACTTCATGAAAGAGACCCAAGCGATCGGATACAAAGTGCTGAGCGGTTGTCAGATATTCTGCGTTCAAGAGTGTTTGGGCTAGCAGTCACTGGATCATTTCCCAGGACAAATCACTCCAAGCATTTGCTAGGTCTTTGTGCGCTTGGCCTGGCAATTGTCTTCGGGTTTGCATCATTCTCAAAGTCCGGTCGGACTTCGCAAGAACATCAGCAGATTGCGTTGGTGAGTTCGGCATCTGAGCTGATGAGTTTTGTGGAATCATCTGAGCGAAACTTGGCAATCAGGCTCGCCGCGGGCGAAGAGTATCACCTCAATCCGCTGCAGCTCAATGATCGATCTCTCCGCATCGTTGCGTCCCCGGGGCCTGCACCACGTCTCGTTTTTTCGGATACTGCAAATGAACCCGCCATTAGTTGCATCCATGGAAGCCTAGAACTTCATGGCATTCAGATAGAGAGCATTGATATAAGCGGACTTGAATATGACGACGGCTATGGGAATGCACCCCTTCTCTCGTGCAGGGATGGTGAGCTGAGGCTGATCGATTGTGATCTTGTCGGTAATCGACGAGGATGTTTGAGCTTCGTCCGGTCAGAAGGTGAAGTTTTTGGTTCTCACCTCGAAACACACTTTGACGCTGTGGTATGTGAGCCAACGACTGCCAAGACACTTGCGATCCGCGAGAGTATTTTGGTTTCAGATGTCGGTCTTCGCATCGCAGGAGCAGCAAAAGGGAGCGTCGAAATTGAATCATCAAAGTTCGTTGGACGCCTGGCCCTTGAAATGGATCTTACCGGAGGAGACGTCGAGCCGTTGAGTATTCGTGCATGGGGCAATCGTTTTGATTGCGAAGAGTCGATCGTTGGAGTTCACGATAGCTCTGGTCTCATGGAGCTCGGGTCACTGAGTGCCAAACAGCTTCCATTCCGATGGACATCAAATGAAATTGAAACTGACGACATCAGCGTGACATTATTTGGTGAAGGCCCTGGCGAACAACGCGTGATGATTACACCGATGGCAATGTAACTTGGCCGAAATCAAATAGGCGTTCAGTCTTGGCCCATCGTGTCATCGACCTCGGCGATCTTGGCGCGTATTCGAACTAGAACGCGACTTTTGGCAACATACACGCTGCCAACCTTGAGGCCGAGTCGTTCCGAAACGTCCTTTGGCGATGCTTCTTCCACTGCTGTTTGCCAAAACGCTTGCCACGTCAAATCCTCGACTTCGTGTTTTACATGTTCGGCTGCCCAGCGAAAAAGATGCTCACGATACTCATGTCGCCAAGTCTCCTCTTGTTCGTCATGAGCAGGTTGTTCGTGTAGTAGCTGATAAACCCTCGAGTCACCACTTCCATTGCAGTTGACTTTCTTTTTGAAGAAGTTGCTGAGTTTTGCACGGGCGATCACGAGCAGCCAGTTTCTGAATCGACCCAGATTTGTGTCGTACTCGAACCGTCCAATGCTTTTGGCGACTTCCATGAGCACAACTTGTGACAGGTCCGCCGCGTCAGAATCTTGCAACCCTCGATCACGACCGTACCGATAAATTAAGGGTCCGTAGATGTCGACGAACTCAGACCACGCGTGCGAATCTTCAGCATCGCGAATTCGAAAGATCAGACTTTTCCGCGTTTGGGACAAAGGCTCAAATGATCACGAGTGGAGTTTGATCTGCTCAAAAGCATCGACGATATATTTTAGTCGTCTTACAGGTTGCTGACGAATTTCGCACGGGGGCGTTCACCAGTAACGTGCATTCTTGGAGTGTCAATTCTCTGGCGTTTCAGAAGCACTTCGCGTCTTCCAAATTGGTTTGAGACGATGGACTTCGAGCGATTTGATACGATCGATGCTGTTGTCCACCACCTCTGTCTTTGACGAGCCGGTTTGGGC
>JBCCKZ010000158.1:0-10032 GCA_039027135.1 Planctomycetota bacterium | reverse complement strand
GTCCGCCCGAACTCACCGCCCCAGACAACCAGCGTGTCCTCAAGAAGGCCACGCTCGCGAAGATCACTGATTAAAGCCGCGATGGGTTTGTCAACTGATTTGCACTTGTCTTTGAATCCATGGTTCAAGGCTTCTCCCTTGGCGGCTCCGTGGGCGTCCCATCCCCAGTCGTAAAGTTGGACAAATCGAACATCTCGTTCGACAAGCCGCCGCGCGAGCAAACAGTTATTCGCAAATGAAGCTTTGCCAGGCTTTGCGTCATAGGCATCAAGCGTCTCTTTGGTCTCCGTGTTCAGATCCATCGCCTCCGGTGCCGCCGTTTGCATTCTGAACGCCATCTCGTACTGCGATATTCGCGTCAACGTCTCGGCGTCGCCGTGCTGCTGATGAGCGTGCTGATTCAGTTTGGCAATGGCATCGAGTTCATGCCGGCGCTGCGAACGACTCACGCCAGCAGGGTTGGCCAGGTTTAGTACGGGTTCGCCTTGGCCTCGGCATTGCACGCCTTGATAAACCGATGGCAAGAAGCCCCCACTCCAAAGTGCTTTGCCCACTCTCGGTAGTCGTCCCCCAGACAAGAGGACAATGAAACCGGGTAGGTCTTCATTTTCGCTACCAAGGCCGTAAGTCACCCACGAACCGATGGCCGGCGAACCCATCTGTGCCGTTCCCGTGTGTACCATCAATTGGGCGGGGCCATGATTGAACTGGTCCGTTTGCATGGTTTGAATGACGCAAAGCTCATCAGCAACCTTCGCAAGGTGTGGCAAGCGATCGCTCATCCAGATTCCCGACTCGCCATGTTGGGCGAACGGAAATTGCGGCCCAAGCATGTTGGGAACGCCATTTATGAAAGCAAATCGTTTGCCTTCCAAGAACGACTGTGGGCAGGGCTTGCCAGTTAGTTGTTCGAGTTCAGGTCGATAGTTGAATAATTCAAGCTGGCTGGGAGCCCCCACCATATGCAAATAGATAACACGCTTTGCTTTAGCGGTCGCTGGTATGTTGATTGATGGAGCGTTTGCTAGAGAACGCCCTTGCATCGCCAGCCACGCTGCACCTAAACCAGCAGCCGAACCATAGAGGAATTGGCGGCGCGACTCACTTTGCATGTACTGCAATGCAATCTCGGTGGATCGCTGTGGGGTTCGTCTCATTTGGTCACCGTTTCATCCAGATTAAGTACGACCGCCGCAAGTGATTGGAGAACCTTGTTCGCTTCGACGTTGTCCTCAGTCAACGTCTCATGCAGGTCAATCAACGTCTCAATCTCGTTTTTCGATGGTTCCCGTGTCAATACGGTCACGAACGCGAATTTGATTTGTTCTTTCAGGTTGTCGTGATGGTCGGTCATGCGAGCCGCTAACCTCTCAGCACACTCTACAAACGTCTCATCATTGAGTGTGGTGAGTGCTTGCAAAGGAGTGTTCGAACGCAAACGCCGAGGATTGCAAATCTCTCTGGAAGGCGCATCAAAGCTGGCGAACATCGGATAGGGAATGCTGCGTTTGGTATAGGTGTACAAGCTGCGTCGGTAGCGATCTTCATCGCCCGGTTTTAACTTGGCCCACTTATCGCCTCCAAAGAACGGTTTCCAAACTCCATCCGGTATAGCTGGTTTGACGGGAGCGCCTCCCACCTGATCGCTGAGCAATCCAGCCGCGTGCAATGCCACGTCTCTCACCGCTTCGGCTCTCATGCGAAATCGTGGGCCTCGAGCGAGGAACTCGTTGGCGGGATCTTCGACAAGCGATTGTGGGTTCTCGGCGGTTTGGCCATAGGTCGCTGAAAGCAAGAGTCGACGAATTAACGGCTTAATGTGCCAATCATCTTGATCCTTCAGCTGGCCCGCCAACTCATCTAGCAACTCTGGATTCGAGGGTCTTTGACCACTTACACCAAAATCCTCTTCCGTGGGGACGATTCCCTCGCCGAATACACGCGCCCAAACTCGATTGGCAAGAACTCTCGCAGTCAGTGGGTTGGAATCGCTGACAAGCCAATTGGCAAGATCCATTCGATTGGAGACTTGCCGATCATCCAAATTGAGGATCTTGGGTATACCCGGTTCGACAATCTCGCCTTTCGTCAGAAAGAGCCCGCGAATGAAGGTTCGATTCTCTCGAGCGAGCTTATCGGGGCGTTCTTTCATCACGGGGATGGGCACGCTTTTGATGCTCTTGCGTTGCTTCTTCAAGGTGGTCAGCTCGCTCTTCATTGCCGAGAGATCCTCAGCGGATAAAGAACTCAAGAGCTTGGGTGCATCAAGGAGTTCGATAAAACCTCGACGTGAAACCAAAGAGAACGATCCAAGGGCGCGAGCCTGTTGTCTTAATTTGACCTCAATCATTTGATTTGCGTTGAGGCTTAGCGGTTCTTCCAAAACGAAGATAGCCCGCCGAGGATGGTGAATGCGGCTGAAGGCGGCAAAACCATTTTGATTCTTGCCGACCAAGCTATCTCGCGGATCATAAATGGGATCAGGTTCATCGCCGATGACATCGACGAGTTTGATTTTGGTTCTTTCGCCTTCTGGGTTGACCAGGCTTGCCGTGACATGCGAGAGAACAAATCCCCACTCTGGATTAGCGCGGGCGTCTTCTGGATCCAGCGGTAAAATGTTGACCGCGAATGCCGTAAGCGAGTCGAGTGGCTTTGGCGAGATGACCTCTAGCGTGATTGTTGTGTCAGCCGATAGTGTCGAATCAGCAACGAACTGGTCGACGCCCTCAATAGTCTCTTTGCGAATCGTTGTGCTCTTGTTGGCTTGAACAGTCGCGAGGTTGCCGTCGACGATGGATGTTGTTGATTCGTTGACGCTCGCGAGACGCTTCTCCAAAAGGCAATCCTTGAGACCCGCGATTTCTAAGTCAAGTTTCGATGCACGTTCATAGTCGCGTCGATCGAGCGGGGCTTGGACGTGAGGCCAGTCATCGTTCAGGTCACAGTCGGCCGTGTTGTTGAGTAAGGCTGCAAAACTATAGAACTCGTCATGCTCAATGGGTTCGTAAGGGTGTGAGTGACACTGCACACACCCAAAAGTGATGCCTTGCCAAGCTTGCCAGATCGTCGACGTGCGATCGAGTACGGCAGCGACGCGAAATTCTTCGTCGTCGGTGCCTCCCTCTTGATTGGTTTGAGTGAGGCGACTGGCGGCGGTGGCTACCAAGTCGTCGATCGATGGTTCCTCGAGTAAGTCACCAGCGATCTGCTTGATCGTGAACTCATCAAACGGCATGTCGCTATTGAGTGCGTCGACGACCCAATCCCTGTACTTCCAAATTTGTCGCGGTGCATCCAGACCGAGTCCGCGCGAGTCCGCATACCTCATCTGATCAAGCCAGACCGATGCCCAGTGTTCGCCAAACCTTGGATCGGCAAGGAGCTCGTCCACGAGAAGCGTTTTTGCTTGTAGAGGATCTGCTTCGTAGCTTGTTCTGAAGTTCTCAAACTCTCGTGCCGTCGGCGGGATGCCGACCGTATCGAGATAAACACGCCGTAACCATCGATGCCACTTTGCAGGCTGGGCCGGATCCAGTTTGGCAGCAGCGCGTTGGACGGCCACTAACGAGTCGACCTTGTTTACGTCATTCTCAGCAATCGGCACGTCGGATGACTGGGAATCGATAGGTTCAAAAGACCACGTCCCCACCCACGATGCGCCTTCGTTGATCCAGTCACGCAGGAGCTGGACTTCGGACTTGGTGAGCGAACGTCCGTGCTCCGGCGGAGGCATCAATTCATCTTCGTACTCACTGGTGACCCGATCAATCATGACTGAAAGATCGGCATCTCCAGGCTCAACGACATAGAGAGCGTCATTTCGATTGATCAGCGAAAGGTCTCCAGCCTTCTTGACTCCACCGTGACAACCGACACAGTGCTTTCGCAGGAGAGGCTCAACTTCAGTCTGAAAATCAACCGCCGAGCCTAGCTCGCCTCGTGCACAGACCACGATAAACGCTAGTGCGAACAGGAACTTCGAATTCACTGGCGTAGATACAGACGGGGGCGGGAGGCGGGATGATTGACAGTATAATCAATCGGCGTTTCTCAGCCATGAATCAACTCCTTATGACGGCCCGTTTGTCGCACAGATTTGCTGGTTATGTTGATTCTTGTACTCGCTTTTGAGTGCGGCATGCGTCCCTGGCGAACCGGATGGGTGGCTACACAAGTCGGCCGACCGGAGTGAGCCGTGACCCGGATATGAGCAGAGCGAATGGAGGGGCCGGGCAAAAACGAATCTCGCACCTTTATCCTTCGCATAGCCTTTATCTTTGCGAAGCGATTTGCCCGGTGCCTACGCGGCTGCGCCGCATCCGGCCCACGGCTCACTTGCGAGAGCCATCTACTGTTTCCTTTTACTTTTGTACGCACTCATGACCGCACGCCTTTACTTCGTCCGCTTCGGGGCTCGATGAGTCGTTGGTCTCCTCCTAGGGCTCAGACCTGACCGGAGAAGTGCGAAAGAAGGCATCGACGTCAACGCACGTGAGCTTTGAGAAAACAGCCGTCTTCCCTCGAGACGGTGGAGCATCAAGAATTTTGAATATGTCATTGAACTCCATTCATTCGCGGCTGGACAACAATCATGTTAGTTGAGGAAGCGAACTCGGCTCGCTTGATTGAGATTGGCGTCATCGTCGCAGGGGCGTTTGACTTTGTCGATTCGCGGGCCGCTCAACTCGCGATTGAGCAAGCCGATGCCAGGCTACGCGAGCTGCACCCCGATTTTGCGTTCGACTTCGTCGAGGTGATTCGACCAGAAGTTCTCATCGAGGGGAGAGTTGAGCCTGTTGAACTACTGACTCAAGCGTTAGAGGAACGAGACAATCGTCGGTTCGATCTGACGATTGTTCTGACGCCGGCGGAGTTAAACAGTGTTTACCTTCCTGTCTGTATCGCGGCATTTTCTAGGCCACTCGACTCGGCAGTGATTTCGTTGTCGCCGATCGATCCGAAAGCACTTGGTTTTGATTCTGATAGGGATACTCGGATCGAGAGGATTGCGAGACGCGTCAGTCGGCTCTTGCTACACGCCATTGGCCACCTCACTGGACTGAGTCCATCGGACCATCCTAATGATCTGATGTATTGTCCAACCAATCCATCGGCGATTGATCATATGGCGGCGTTGACAGCCGATGACATCGAGAAGCAACGCGAATTTCTGCGGCGGGTTGCCGATGAGCGATTGGAAGAAGGTAAAGACGTTTATCGTATGAATTCACTTCAGTTTGCTCTGCGATCCATCTTTAGGAATCGAAAAGAAATACTTCAGGCGACGATTACCGCGGCTCCTTGGGATTTTCCAAGACGCTTGTCGGGTTTGACGATCGCGTCATTCTCGACGGTGGCGATTTTGATGATGACCGCTGAGGCCTGGGATCTCGCCATCAACCAGGGTCTATCGCGCGTGCTTGGTTTGGCTGCGTTTGCAATCGTCGTCACGACGTTCTACGTGATCGTTCGGCAACAAGTTTTGATTCGGCGTCGTCAACGTCGATCAGAACAATCGGTCGCCACCACGACAACGGGAATTGCGGTTGTGATCGCAGGAATGACGTTCACCTGGGCCGTTCTATTCCTTGTTGGTTTCGCAGTCGCATGGACGCTATTCAGTGACCAATTGATCGCTAACTGGGCGGCTACAACTGTACAGGGGCCATCACAGGTTGTTGAGATGACACGAGTCGTCATGGCTGCGTTCGCGGCTTCATTGGGGCTGATCATTGGAGCTTTGGGGGCCAGCTTCGAGTCGCAGCTCTATTTTCGGCACGTTATCTACGTTGATGGCGAGTTGTAGCGGGCGTCGCCAGAGTTCCGTCCCGATCTCGTGACCGGGATGCAAAACCCGATCTTCCCCCAAGCGGCGGGGTTTTGCTAACCAACAACGCATGCAAATGCGCATTCATCGCAACGACGAAATAGCTAGTGACGGTCACGTGCCGGATCGGCTTCCAGGTCTAACACGCGTTCGTGTTTGGGCTTGCCTTGCCGTCGTCGCGTTGCACGCGGCGGCGCCCTACTTGATTCATCCGATGTACGGCCTGGTTTGGTCCGTCCGAGATCAGCCAAGTCGATTGGCCGACATGATGTTTTGGACTATCGAAATGGCCATCATGCCCGTCTTCCTGGTGATGGCAGGATTTTTTGCCGCTTCGTCGCTTCGGAAGCTGCCACCCGCGAAGTTCTTGCGATCGAAAATGAAGCGTTTAGGGCGGCCGCTTCTTTTTGGCTTGGTCGTTATCCTGCCAGCCGAGCTCTATATCTGGACTGCCGGATGGATTCAAAATGGCTTGGTGCCACCGGTCAAGATTCGTAGCCTGAAATTTGGCGAGCCGCTCGACGAGGCGATCTGGGGAACCAGTCATCTTTGGTTCTTAGTCTACTTGCTTTCCTATCTCGCAATCCTTGTGGCGGTTCGACGATATGGCAAACCAATAATCAAATGGAATTCACCTGCGTTCTGGTGGCCGACGCTATTGATCTGCGGGATCATCGTGCTGACTTTTTGGCCCGAAGTGTTGTGGGGATTTCAGCATCGGTTCGAGCCAGTCGCCAGTAAGTGGTTGTACAACGGACTCTTTTTTTTGCTCGGGGTGATTACACATGAACGAGCTAGTATTTGGAATTCAATCCAGGTTTACACGCAAAGCGTATCGCTGACATCGCGGGTCGGGATGACTGCGACTCTTGCGGCTGCGACATTGGCAATGGGGTTTTGGGTAATCGGGACACCTGATCTGAGTGATCCATCCGCCGTGAATCGAATGGCCACCGCTGAAGACTTCGCCGTTGGGCTTACGCCGACCGCGCGTGTCAGTCTTGCAACGCTGACAGTTGGCACCTCGTTCGCGTTAACGCTATTGATTTTCGCAAGCGGGATTCGCTCTCGAGGTTCCGTGTCACCGAAGATCGAGTACCTTGCGGCAGCTTCGTTCTGGATCTATTTGGTTCACCACCCGATCGTCGGTTTGATCCATGTGAATTTGGTTTACCTTTGGCCCAATGGATCGGCGATCACAAAATTCGTGTTGTCAATGTTTGTGTCCACCCTACTGAGTGTCGGAACTTATGAGACTTGGATTCGCCGTAGCCGATTTGGAAACTGGTTAGGGTTTAGCTATCGATTCCAGGACTCGTTGAAGCAGTGTCTTGTTGCTGGTCGGAGCGAAACGTCGGAAGCTGAATCAAAAGAGCACCAGGTTCAAACGCCCGTCCGCGTGGCGGCTTAGTTTTGGCTATCTTAGTCGCCTGCGACGTACGCAAGTGCTGACAAGCCCAAACACGGCGAGAGAGGCTAGAGTGTTCGGCTCAGGTACTGGAGTCGATGATGTAAAGGTGCCAGGATTGTAGAAAGTCCCTGATCCCGTCGAAGCGAAGATAATCAGCGCCGCGGAACCACCGGGACTATCACGTCGATTGACTGTTGGTACGGTTAGATTCGACGTCACCAAGTTTCCATCCGGAAACGGCGTCGCCGCTGCGCCGAAGGCAACCGTCATTCGTGAGTAATCGCTTGTTTGAAAATTCATGTTGAAGAAACGTAACTCTCCACGAATAAAGTTGTTGTCCTCACCCCGGATTTGGACGGTGAAGTTATCACCATTTCGGAGCTGATCGATTTGACTGCCGTCAGACATGCTGAAGGAAGCCCCATCGATGCCTTGGGTAAACCGGTAGCGAGATCCATTCGAGACAGAAACACTTGGTGAAGGGATTTTGGTCGAGTCGAAGGTGAAGGTTGCCGTCATGATCTCACCGGTGCCGAGGATCCCCGGGGCGTTGGCTGCTCCGATTTCGCCAACGATTGACCAAGTCACGATTTCGGCTTTCGATTGGTCGGCTCCGATTGTGACGAGGTACCAAAGCACAGCGATTAGTGCGTAAAGCGATCTCATAGTCTTGTTGCTCATAGGATGCGTCGCATAAGGTTCAGCCGAACTTGGCCACACGAACGGGGCCGTAATGAGTCGGCAATTTGCGTTCAACCGAGCCTCTGAGAACCTAAGAGAGAAAATCAGAATTAATCGAGAATCCTTAGATTTTCGCTTTCTAACGCTCCAACCTCAGTGGATTCACCCGATCAAGTTTGAATCCACTAAGTTGAGTTTTTTGCGAATCGATTCAAAATCTGTCTTAGATCCGTACTGTAACTCGGCTAATCACCCTTGAGACGTCCGTCTATGTCCTCCGCGAGATCCAGCGAAGATTCAGATGCGACGAGTGAGAGCTTGCTTTATTCGTTGAAGACGTCGCCGGAATCTTTCGTCTGGGATAATTTCGTCAACAAATACCAGCCCCTGATCACGAAGTGGTGTAGGTCTTGGGGATTGCAGGATGCGGACTGTCACGATGCAGCCCAGGAAGTGTTGCTTAGGCTTTGCAAAGCGTTGAAGCAGTTCGACTACGATCCGTCGAAGAGCTTTAGGGCTTGGCTCAAGACGGTGACTCGTCGATGTGTGTCCACACAGAATAAACGGCTTTTGCGAGCCGGAAGAGGCGAAGGCGGGTCCGAGGTTCTCGAACGGTTGAACTCAGTCGAAGCGCAGGATGATCTCGTGAAAAGAATCGACGACGATTATTCGCAAGAGCTCGCCAACTTGGCTCTGCTCCGAGTACGCACGAAAGTGCATCCTCGAACCTGGGATGCATTCCGGCTGACTACGCAGGAAGGAATGGCGGGTAAAGAAGTGGCTCAGAAACTGAATATGCAAGTCGCGCATGTCTACGTGGCCAAAAGCGAAGTGTTAAAAGCACTGCGAAATGAGGTTCAGCGTCTTGAGCCAAGTGATGATGAGCCGCACGTTGGGAATCGTTGAATCAAGAACCGAGTGCCCCAGCAAGGAGCAGCTCTGTGACCTTTTGGAGGGGCGATTGCAGGGGCTTCTCAGCCTTGAATCGCTCGAGTCGCACGTCAGCGAATGCCTGCAGTGCCAATTGAAGCTTGACGCGATGACAGAACCCGACGCGTTCGAATTCGATACCGGTGATCAAAGAGTGGTATGGGAAAAAGCTGTCGCTGAGCCTCGTTGTCCAACCATTGTTCCGGGTTGTGCAACAGACGACAATGCTTGGCATTTCATTTCTGGGCAAGTTCATCCAGGCCAACAAGCGAAGGCTGTAGCACCAGAGATTCAGGGTTATCAGATTCTGGGCCAAATTGGCGCCGGTGGCATGGGCACTGTTTTCCGGGCGCGGCATTACAAACTCGGCCGAGATGTGGCGATCAAAGTCATCCGTCGCGAACAAGATGCGCATCTAACGGCCCGATTTGAACGCGAGATGTTGACGCTTGGGCAAATAGCCCATCCCAATGTGGTGCGTGCTTTTGATGCCGGTGAATCCAATGGCATTCACTATTTGATCATGGAGTTATTGCAGGGAAGAGATCTGGACGAGTTGATGAAGTGGTATTCGCCTGCAAGTCGCAACGAAGATGCACCGCTTTCAATTACGAAAGTTCTCCGGTTCATGAGGGAAGCGGCTTTAGGGCTTCAGGCTTTGCATGAGAAGGATCTCATCCATCGCGACATCAAGCCTTCAAACTTGTTTCTCACAAGTGAAGGGTCGATCAAGTTGCTTGATCTAGGACTCTCGAACTATTGTTCGCCCGCACCCAATGATGGAGCGATCACCGGTGAGTTGACTGTCCTAGGGTCACTTGACTACATGGCACCCGAACAGGGACGCGATCCTTCATCCGCTGATTCAAGATCTGACATTTACAGTCTCGGTTGTGCTTTTTTCGCGATGCTTTCCGGCACTGCTCCCTTTAGCGGAAGGCAGTCGCGAGCAGCTTCTCAGAAGCTTCTTGCACACGCTTGCGATCCCCGCCCCAAGGTGAGGGATCTCAATCCAGGAGTGCCGGAAAGGATTTCAAAGCTCATTGAATCAATGATGAGTATCGACGCTGCCGACCGCCCTCAATCTGCTGCTGAGGTTGCTCACCTCATTGAAGTCAGCTCAAAACGAGCCGACTCCATCCCCTTCAATAAGTGGGCCATCGCCGCCACGGCATTTTCT
>JBCCKZ010000157.1:0-10041 GCA_039027135.1 Planctomycetota bacterium | reverse complement strand
GGATAAGCGCAGAACCATTTAACCCCGCAAGACGCTTTTCCTCCTCATCAGGCATGTCCTCTAGCGACTGCCGCGAAAGATCCTCTGATGTCAGAGGCAGATAAAGAATCTGTGTTGACTGGCTTGTGTCGAGATATTCATTAAGCGGTTCGACAACGGCATCCGCCTGTGGTTCCGCAGATGGCAGTAGGATTGGTTTTTCAAAAACAGATACCGCGTCAGTGAGACGTTCCAAATATCGCACGGTCGCTGCTCGGCGGTCGACTTTCTCGACACCTGAAACAGCGATGACTTGTGCTCGTTTACGTTTTGGTAACACCAGACTAACGCGGTCGACTTGGGTCCAACGTCGAGTTTCGTTAACGATTCGATAAGCTGTCTCGTCTAAGCTGAGCGAGCGATGGAGGATCGAAAGATCATGACTCTGCAAATTCCTTTGTTCGGTAGCCGCTGCGGAGAATTCGGTTGGTCGTATGGGAATAGTCGTTGGCTTCGTCGACACTTTCGACTTGGAAATTCGCTCTCGAATTCCTTGGGAATAGAAGTTGAGTCGCTTCAAGTCGCCAACTTGCTGGCTCGCATTGGGTTGGTTCTCCGGCTGGTAGACCAGCAACATCGCCAGCCGATCTGGCTGTGGCGTGACTTCCACATGCAACGCTCGCCAAGTCGACCCGCTCGTCTCTTCACGAACCGTGCTCGCTGCGGGCCCCACACCAGCCCGTTTCAATAGTCGCTTAATTTCGTCACGTGGAACATCCATTGCCGTTCGGCGCTGGCCGACGACCATAACCGGTTGTGGCCAATCACTCCGTTCTACAGCAACAAGTGCGGCATGGAACTCCGTCAGGAATTCATCGGCAAGACGCCGGAGCAGCTCATCTCCATCCGAAGATTGTTCTGCGATTGAGCTAACTCGCGTGAAGATGGCTTCACGAAGATCTCTCGACGAGTTGGACGTGCGGACATCGATATTCACGATGCATCGCCAGTAATGCGTGTAAAACGGAAGGACACTGTTCGACGCTAATCAGGCCGATCGCAGAGCGGATCCAACGTCAAAGGGTTTTCTAGCGGGTTCCAGACTACTCAGTCGCTGTTTCGGAATGTAGCGAATATTCCGGTGATTGGTGATCGCGTACCCGCAGATAGGCAAACGTATGGATCGGCAGAGCGACCAGAGTTAGCATCGACGCGTATCCCCAGACCACACCCACCTCAGCATACATTGCTCCGCCATACCAAACCGCAATCGCGACCGCCCCGTAGCCGACCACCGTCGCCATCACCAAAGGCTTGAGGCCGCGTGCAAGCACGTAGGTACCCTGTAAACCAATCAGGTGATTGACGAGACAACCCATTGCCAAGACAAGCCACAAAGCTGGAGAGATGAACCAGCTCGAGATCGACTGACAAACCGGATGTTGGATTTTGCCGACTAGCAGCAGGAATAAGAAACCAACCAACATCGCCCCCGACAAAATGGCTGACGAGATGATTCCCGTTTTCCGCCAGAGCACGCCAGCTTGATGACGGTCACTAGCGCCATGGAGCTGGGAGATGACCGGAAACTTTGCCTGCACCCAAGCCATCGCCATCGACTGGATCGCCACCACTACCATCATCGTCATTCCCAATGACGAGGCAGCTTCTAAGGAGTGGAAACGAATGATGATCAGCACAAACATCTGTGTCGCGACGAAGCCAACGATCGTGATCACAGCCATTCGCCACTGAACTGGAATGACATCATGAATCCATGAGTAGTTTGCCTCCCGCGTATTTGTCATTTGCTTTGCAAACCAAGATCGAAATCGCCATTTGACCGCATACCAGGTCCAAGCCAGCTGAACAAAGGCTGACATGGGAAGAACCCATATCTTGAAGCCAAGCAGCAGTCCCATCCAGACAACTAAGCTCCCGCAACACGCTTGGCAAAATCGATAGAGATAAACGGACTCTCGATGCCCCGTACCTTCCAGAACGGCTAGGCCCGGTGAAAGACTGATTGTCAACGCTGAAATGAAAAGCAAAACCACCGTGGGAAGCAACCACTGAGTCAAGCTGACGCTGACGAATACGTAAAATCCCAAACCTATCGCTGCAATAGCGAACACAGATGCCACACCCGCAAACCATCGATTTGAAGTTCGAATCAGCATTGCTAAGCGAGCTTGCGCCAAGTCCGCGTTTTCGTCTCTTGACTCGATCGATGCGAATTGGTGTCCAACCTGACTCACCAAGACACCCAGCAAACCAAGTTCAAAGAACATTTGGATCCCAACGATGTCGATTAACCCTTTGTAAAGGGTCCTCTCCTCAGGCGCTAATTTGGCCCCGACGCACGCGACCGTCATGGGACCCGACAACGCTTGCCAAAACCGAGTCATTACGATCCATCTCAAAGATGAATCCCATTGGATACTCTCACGCCATCGTTTGATTGTGCTCACGCGACGCCTCGCCGAATACGTCGAAGACTTCGGAAGGCTCGACGACCGAGGCGAAACGCAGAGAACCATGGCAGCTCACCCAAGACGGGCATCTCGCCTGGAACAAACTTCGACGTACGATTTCCACCAAAAAGAAGTCGATCGATCGATGAAACCAACAGAAGGATCCAAAATAACAGCGACCAGGGATGGCGAGCGATCGCAGCAAAAACCAACTGACTAGCGGTCGCTGGGTTTCCATTTTGCAGGGCAATGTTGATCCAGTAGATCTTGCGATTCCAGTCATCACGCTTTGGCGGAAGCATTGATTCTTGACCAAGATCCGGGAGGTTGGGGAGGCCCGCCTGAGCGCGGTAGCGATTGGTGATGACCGAACCCTGACGCTGTTGTTCATCACGTAGAACAAAGTTGGCGCTGCTGGGATGAACTCGGTAGAGCAAGTGCACTTGAGGTGAGTTGGTCAACTTGCCAACCGAAGAAAGCCGATGCCACATGTCGAAGTCTTCGGCAGCGGGAAATTCCATGTTGTAGCCGCCCGCTTCAACCATCATGGACTTTCTTGCAACGACGCATGATTGAAAGAAAGCGTTCGCCTGCCCATTGAGATGGCGTTCGTGAATCGCCTCGTGCTCGAGCGGATGGGCGATGGGGCCGATGGGCTCACCCGTCGCGGTCATAGCATAACCTTGTCCACTTGCGGCCGCGGTTTCATCATCGCGAATCAAGAGTCCAACTTGCTCTTCGAGCCAAGTTGGCACGGCAAGGTCGTCTGCATCGATCCATCCAACAACCTCAGTCTGAGCCGAATCCAGCAAGCTCTGACGCGTGATCGCACGCCCTTGATTCTCGTGATGCCGAACACTGATCTTTGGGTATCGCCGAGACCACTGAATCGCAATTTCGTGTGTGTCGTCCGTAGATCCATCATCCCAAACGATGATCTCGAAAACGTTCTCATACGATTGCGCGAGCACGCTATTGAGCGTTTCTGGCAAGTACTGACTCAAGTTATAAGCTGGAATCAACACCGTCACGGCGGGACAGCGATCAACCAGGATAGAGCTCCTTGAGTTGCCCGAAGGACAAAGGCGTGCCTGGTTTGGAGAGTCGATCAATCATCGGGTCATCCTGATGCAAAAGCAGAACCGGTAAAGTCGTCGAGGGTGGCGCAAATTCAAATACGCGATAGCCAATCGAAGAGATCACTTGAGCACATCCAAACGCCTCTCGAGGCCCGTGGACTTCGACGATCAATCGGGGTTTATAAGTCTCCAAGAGCCGGCGGCCTCCCTGTAGAACACTCTTTTCGGCGCCTTCAGCATCGACTTTGATAAAGTTTGGAATCGGGCCTTCAAATTCATCCAAAGAGATTCCCATCACACTCGTCGATTCGAATCCTCCATAATGCTCAAACGACGCTTCGGTCTGCACGCCTCCGACGCCGTCGAGATAGGCCATCGAATCATCGCCTTGATCCCCCGCATGATGCAAAACGAGAGCTCCCGTCTGGTCGGCCACCGCGGCACGATGAAGTTGAACATGGTTCCAAGGATTTGCTCGAATCGACCTTTCTAGTCGATCTGCGTTCTTCGAAAAAGGCTCGAAGATGTGTACAGCGCCGTCATGGGCGAGACTGGCCAGCGTCATCATGAAATGTCCGTAGTGCCCACCGATATCGAAACAGACATCAGTTTCGCCGACGAGTACTTCCATCAGAGACGTGGTTTCCGATTCGTAATCGCCCCGAATGATTCGGTCTGAAAGCACGCTTGGCCTTGGCAAGTAGCACTGAGTCCCTTTGGCAACACCACCATCGATGGTCACCAACTGGTCTTGGACTTCGATGGGGCCAGGTTCAAACCAATCACGGGCCGCTGCAACCAAAGGCCTTGCCAACCTACGCAAGCTCGAACGAAAAGGCATGGTGAAGTGATCTTGCGGCTGGTTTACGAATTAGACGTTCAAAATCATACAACTTTTTGATTCCAAAACGTACCGTTCAACTTGAGTGAGTGATTCGATGCCATACGCTGAGTCTTGAGCAAACAAAACAAAAACGCCTCGGAAGCTTGCGAAAGCTCCCGAGGCGTTGCGAGTTGTCGTCGCGAAGATCTAGCAGCTCAACATGCCGCGCATCTCGTTCTGAAGATCCGTTGCAACCTTGCTGACGGTTTGGCCGGCCTCGTCAGTCTCCGTCGAAGTGCGGATGGTCTGCTCAATACTGTCGTGAATCTGCTCGACCTCACCGGAGATTCTCACCGTTGCTTCGACTGAAGAACGAATCTCGGTATCAGCTTTCTCAGCCGACTCAAGCAAGTCAATCAACTCATCTCGGACTGCCGAAGCACTCTTGCGTTGAGTCTGCGACGTTTCTGAAACCCGATCAATCACCTGTTTAACGCCGTTGTAGGATGACTGAATCTTGTCGACGGTTGAGCTGATGGCATCCGTTGCTTCCGAAATTCTTGCAACTCGACCATGAATATCGTCGATTGCGGAGGCTGTTTGACCAGCGAGCTCCTTCACCTCGGTCGCAACGACAGCGAAACCCTTGCCGGCGTCGCCAGCACGTGCCGCTTCGATCGTCGCATTCAAACTCAACAAGTTGGTTTGTTCGGCAATGTCCTTGATCAAGTCGACCACTTCCGCAATCTCGCGGCTAGCTGTTCGGAGTGACTCCATCTGGCTTTCGCCCTCCTGGACTAGATTGACGGCTTCCTCAGTCGATGCTCGTGCGTCGTCCATCTCCCCCGTGGCCGATTGCATCGCGGAAGTCAGGTCACCAATCTTGCCCGATGACTTTTCGAGGGTTTCGCGGACGCTGGTAATTGTCTCGGCGACGTTCTCGATGGAAGTCTTGGTCGATTCCGCCGACTCCGAAACCGCTTCGCTTGAGCGTCGCGAATCGTTCATGGCTTCTGCGACACCTAGCGAACCACGCCGCAGTTCTTCGCAAGCGGATGAAATCTCCTGGGTGCGATCGCCGCAAAGTTCGCCAGCGGTCTTGAGGCGATCAAGAACACGATTGAATTGCTTTGCAATGCGTCCGAACTCGTTGTCCACCTCATCGAGTCGCGATGACAGGTCAGCGCTTCCATCGGCGATATCCGAAATCGACTTCTCAAGCCCCTTGGTATCACGTCGGAGACTAACCTGTGTCCAAGCTCCAACAAGACCTGCAAAGAAGATTGGAGCGATGGATAGCGACATAGCTACCCACATGGCATTGCGGCTTTGATCAGCCTGTTGTGCACTTAAAACAACCAAACGATCTGTACTGATATTCTGAAGCTCACGAATTTCACCAAGCTTGGCCGTTTGCAATGACCACCACTCCGTTGGCGATACGCTGATGCCTTCGGCACCTTCCTTTACGATCTTGGTCGAAACTGTCTCGGCGGCGTTAAAAACGCTTCCGTCGCGGCGTCGCTGAAGTTCTTTTTGAAGACTCTCACCGGCAAGCGTCGCAAAGACATCTAGGTGCTCGCTTTGAGTTCGGTCCAGTTCGACAAGCTTGAAACGTTGCGTCTCGCCCGCCTCACCCGAGGCCGTGATCCCAGCCACAACCGCTCGTTCGATTCCGGCAGCTTCTTTAGCCATTGCTAAGGACTGCATGGCAATGGCCAATTGGGCCGCTTCGTTTCCATCGGTCGCGCGGCTCAGAGTTGCGTTGATTCCAAGTGCCGACCGAATCATGCCTGTATAGACTCGAACCACATCACCCTTGGCTTCGTTGGCGTCGGTCATTTGACGCCCCTGGGTGAGCTGGGATTCGAATACGGAAAGCTCAGCTTCAACTTCATCACTGTGAGGATAGGTCTGACGAGCTTCCGTCAAACGGTCCAAAGCACCGGTGGTGAGTTCCCGTTGCTTCGAGAGCTCATCAACAAACTTCGTCCGCCCACTGGCGAGAAAGCCTGCGGACATACCTCGTTCCTTCTGGGACTCATGAACGTAGTCAGAGATCGCTCGATTCAATCCCACGTTCGTCTGAGTGGAAACCGCTGATGCGCGGCGTTTCGACTTGTCCCGGTACGTCCAAATGGAAAGGACCATGAGCGGGAGAATAGTTAATGTAAGTAGTGCCGTGATGCGGTGCCGGTAGTCAAGCTTGCGAATCATTTCTCATCTCTAACGGATCTCGAATACTTGATACTTCAAGTGTTTGCCTATAGATGAGTCTTGGTCACTCCAGAGAGCACGGCTTGAAGCCTTCACCCAGACCTTCCCTTATCTGCGAATAGTGCGAAGAGTCGTTTGACTAACCCACAAATCCGCTACGACCGTCAATGCGGGAGCGGCTAGCCGTTTCAACTACCCGAGCGACGCGAAGCTTAGCGCTTCTTGACCGCGCGTTTCGACGGATCTCGGCTTCGGTGGGTATGCGAGGCTTCCGTGTGAGACTTTCCCAGCGAGGATCATCACGAAAGGCCGTCTTGACGATTCGGTCTTCCAGAGAGTGAAAGCTGATGACCGCAAGAATGCCTCCGACCCTTAGCCACTCCGGAGCCTCCTTAAGGGTTCGCTCCAGCGTTCCAAGCTCGTCGTTGACTCGAATCCGCAACGCCTGAAAAGTCCGCGTTGCCGGATGAATGTCGTGGTTTCGACTGCGGGGGACACAACGCCGACAAATCTCCACCAGTTCATCGACACGCTTAACGGGACGTTCATCGCGGCGGCGAGCCACAATCTCACGAGCCAACCGTCGCGAGTATCGCTCTTCGCCATACTGAAAAATTGTGTCGGCAATTTCTTTCTCGGCGGCCGCTTGCAACCACTGCCAGGCCTTTTCGGCTCCCGCTTCAGAGTCGAATCGCAAATCCAACTCGCCCTCACCCTGGAAACTAAATCCGCGACTACGATCTTCCAACTGATCGCTCGACAATCCTAGATCTAGAATCATCGCGTCCGCATGATCGAGCTGGAGTGCCTGGAGAGCCTGGCCAGTCTTTTCGTAGCTGCCCACAAAGACGTGAAGACGTTCATCGTCGATCTCAGCCTCAGCCCGCCGCTGCACTTCGGGATCACGATCGATACCAATCAAAGTACCGCTTGGAGGCAACGACTCCAGGCACAGCCGCGCGTGCCCACCACCACCGAAAGTCCCATCGACAACGACTACGGGCGAAACCTCCGAAACCGCTTCAACGATCTCGTTAGGCATGACGGAGACGTGAATGGAAGAGCTATTAGGCAACGGTGACTGGCTCGTCGCAACGCAGAGCAGCATCAAGTTGTCCCGCGATTTTCCTGAGTCGCTTCTCGTCGCCACCGCCCACTTCCGCGGCAAGCCATCCCGAGTAGCCAAATTACCGCAGAGCCAGGTAAAACTCATTCCAAGGCAACTCACCCACGGTCACATCAGTGAAACCACTTTTCTCACGCGAAAAACCTTTGATATCCAATTTAAAAATATAGCGGTCCAGGGTCTTTATCCAATCGGCAGGATTGCCGTACTTCCAGTGGTTGCCAATATCAAACTGCATCCCAACCCAACGCGAGTCAAATTGCTTGACGAATGCCAAGTGTTGGTCAGCCGTTTGATCGGAGCCACCCTCATGGTCATAGAGGAAGTGGTTCCAAACATTCTCAACGACGATGTGTACCTTGTGTTCCTCAGCATGAGGCAATGCCTTTTCGATCGCGCGAGTGGCGTGATCGTATACTGTCTTCGCATCACCATCTTTACCGTGGCCTGGAACGAGCAGCATCGTGTCACCGCCCAGTTCCATCGTTTGGCGGATGCCTTGCTTCAGCCTTTGACCGGCATCAGCTCTGATGCCTTCATCAGGATCGGTATGGCGAATCTTCCAATGGTATCCCCCCACGGTTCCGTCCAAAACAATTCCCTCGTCCGAAGCGACGCGAGCGAGTTCTGCCGCCGAAATGTTTGAGTCGCCTCCGCCAAGAGGGACGCTCAGTTCGTATCCGTCAAACCCGCTCGATTTGGCAGCCCTACATCGCTCGCCAAAAGCTCCCAAGTCGGTTAAATCCGTTGGGTTATTGCCCGGAAGCCGAACCATATTCTGCTTGAGAGTCTTTCGTAACCAGGGCTCGTTCGTTGGCTTTGCATCGTTGGCGACCGACCATCGACCACTCAGCACGGCCGAGCCAGCCGCAGCGCCACCGATAAGAAGACTTCTGCGATCCATTTGATATTGCTCCACATTAAAACGGAGGGCTTGGCGGGCGTTCAACTGGGTGGAGCTTACCCGATTGGATCAAACTCTGTTGGGCTTGGCCGAGTGCAACGGGCGAACCATTTGGTGTTGGGTTGCTCTGGACCGATGTTGACTGCGGGTTGTCGGCGAAGCAAGCATCGTCTCATAGCCACTGACCATCGCATTCAGTGAGCCGTAAGACTCCACGTGTCTTCGAGCCGCGCCACCCATTTCCAAGCGTTTTTTGGGATTTTCGAGCAGTCCCACCCATCGTTCCATCATGGAATCGGCGTCCCCTGGTGGAACGACATACCCGGTCTCGCCGTCGAGCACCGACTCACGAATCGAACCGACATCAGGCGCGACGACGGGAACTCCGCAAGCCATCGCTTCCAAAATCGACACAGGCGAGGCTTCGTTCTTGGAGGTCAATGCGAATAGGTTTAAACCCGCTAGGATGCTTGGCGTGTCATGGCGAGTCCCCAGCAAATGAAACTGAGCATTCAGCCCAAGCTCCGAAATCCTCGACTCAATACCTTCACGCTCCGGTCCATCACCGACAATGACAAAGTGCGGCAGCGGCGTCCGTTTTTCTCGATGTCGATCGATCACCTTCGAGGCGACCTCGACGAACAGCCTGTGATCTTTCTCGGGACGCAAGGCTGCAACGATACCCACCAGAGACGATTCGCTGGGAACTCCCAATTCGAGCCGAAGGCCAACGGCGGCCTGACTATCGACGCAAAAACGATCCGTGTCGATTCCATTGGGAACGACAACGACCTTGTTCGAAGGAAAACCTTCAAAGTCTTGGAGGAATTCTCCATGCGATTTCGCGACGGCGATGAAGTGATCGGTGATCGAAGTCAGCCATCGATTCATTCGACCGACGCCGTCGGGCCAACCTGTTGAATGGAGTGCGGATGCGATCTTTGGAACCCGTGCCATCCAAGCCGCCAAGCGTCCCCAAAACATCTTATCGCCGGCTCCCACCGTGATCACAGCGGAGTATTTCCGCGATCGGAACAAACGAACCAATCTCGGAAGAACACCCACGTCATACTTGCCGCCGATCAGATCATGATGAACGGGAATTCGGTTGGCGAGTTCTTCGCCCAACGGCCCACGCGACTTCAGACACACAATCTCGGGTGCGTATTGCTGTTTGTCGATTCGATCGACCAGATTGACCAATAAAGTCTCGGCGCCGCCCACGGGCATCGAAGTGATCACAAAGGCAATTGGATTTGGCTTGTTCTTGGAGCTCATGGAAGCGACTCGGTCAGCAGACTTGAACCGGCTTCAGCCCCAAAGGCGATAGGAGATCCGTTCAAACCTCTAGCCTGAAACTCGTTGGCAACTGGCGGTTCATCGATGTTCTTCCATGACTTTTCTAATTGCCGAGTCGTTTCTTTGGCGGCAGCTTGTTT
>JBCCKZ010000156.1:0-10058 GCA_039027135.1 Planctomycetota bacterium | reverse complement strand
GCCGTTGCGTGTCGATAGCCCATTCGGCGAGCTAGTTTGAGCTGTTCGGGGACGAGTGAATCACCGATTCCTTGGCCGCAAGAACCACGGTCAATGTAGGTTGAAACCTCGCAAGCGTGTCGATATCCCTCTCGATCACTGTAGGGTCGGATTTTTGCCCACCCAAGTGCCGTCCCGTCGGTGTCCTCGGCAACCAAAAAGCCAGCGCGATCATCGAAGTGCTCCAGATCGTGCTTGACGTCGATGGCTTGCCAGTGACGCGATTCCATCGTGTATGGTCCCGAATCCACGTATTGATTATGGATGTCAGCAATCGCTTCGGCGTCCAAGGGATTCGCTGGACGCAGACGAGCGGCTCTTTGAGGAGGAGCTGAAGAGGTCGTTGTTCGTTGCATGAGATTGCACATGGATTCGCCGTTTGCAGGAGGTTGGATTTGATCAACGACTCTTCGATGCCATGTCCCAAAAATGGCTTACGAGAAAAATACTGATTTATTCGGTAATGAAAGTCCGCCTCGACACACCACAAGGACATCTTTCTAAGCCCCTTTTAACCCAGTCATACAAACCGTCTCATGGATGCTCATCCGGCTCTGGCACACCGCTCTGTGATTTCACTCCCCATGGTCATACCAGTGGGAACCGGTACGACCATCGCGGCCTACGTGCTTCTTTCGCTGGGTACGCCACTGACCAAGTTCATCATGGAGAGTGGTCAGCAAGCGGGAGTGACAACGGTCAATCCTATCTCCTTTTGCAATCTTCTTTTTCTGGGAAACTTTGTTGCGGCAGCTCTGTCTGTTTCGCTCAACGGATTGAATGAGACAGGGCGGGCCTTCAAGAGACTTACACTCGGGGGCTGGTGGTCTTTGCTGTCCAGCTCTTTCTTCTCGATTCTGGCTCCGGCGGCCTTGTACTTCGCGATTCGAGACACTGCGATATCGCATGTCATTTTGATCAGTCGCGTCGGCCCAATACTCTACGCGATAGGTGGGACGCTGATTCTTGGGAAGGTCATCAATGCTCACCAGCGGCTTGGTTACGGGTTGATTCTGTTAGCGATCGTTGGTGCTGTTTTATTGGGGCGTGATCCGCTGCGATGGGGTGATGGCCTTGCCTTGGTCGCGGCGGCATCAGCCGCCGCAGTTTCTTTGTCGGGGCGACTTGCATTGGATCAAATGGACCTAAGGAGTTTTGTGTTTGCGAGGAACGCCATCTCTGCGTTGGTGTTCGCGATCATTGCTCTGGTCAATGTTGGTCCGAGCCATTTTTCTGATCTTGTTCTGCCCTCGGTTGCATTCCCTGTGATCATCTACGGGGTCATGATCGTGGGTGGAGCACAGTTGCTTTGGTTTAGAGCGATTCAAAAGGCCACACCACAAACCGTGGGAGGATGGTCATTCGTCTCACCACTGATGGCAATTCTCGCCACTTCGATACTGCTCAACCAGCAGCCACACGGTGCTCAGTGGGTTGCTTTTGCATTGGTGTTTGCCGGGATGATCATTGTGTCATCGGGCAGCGTAGTCGGCAATCGCTCGCGAGGCGTCACACCTCCCGTTGAGGCAGCACTTTCGGCCCGTGCTTAGCTAGATGCGATTGCAAC
The DNA here is from genome assembly GCA_039027135.1 of Planctomycetota bacterium. GTDB lineage: Bacteria > Planctomycetota > Planctomycetia > Pirellulales > Pirellulaceae > Rubripirellula. The sequence goes on along the minus strand of JBCCKZ010000156.1, from coordinate 8,452 downwards.
ACCTTGGGACGGCATATCGATGACTTTTGTTTCTGTTGTCATTGCCTCATCAGTTGAATCAGCGGACTGACTCTGTTCAGGCGGCAATGCGGCTTGCCTCCGCGGGCTCGGGTGCAACGACCAAGTTGACCGAGTCAGCCCGTATGCCGTCACTCCCGTAGAAGATCGCTTGCTTGCTGGGGTAATCATAAATCGCTGTGAGCTTCACGCTACGAGGCCCATGAACGCAGAAGTAGATGCCGACGCGTCTCTTCCCGCGGAAGACGACTCGTTGAGTTAAGGGAAACTGGCCCGTGACGAGATTGCCGATGCCGCAAAGCGTTTCCTCGACAAAATCACAAAGTTCTTCAAAGGTTTGACGAGGCTTAGCGGCTTGGAGCGAACGAACGGGCATAGAGTCCTTTTTGGTTCGAGAAAGCGATCATCGCAGAGACATTTCATCTCGCGGCGAGGATGGTATCGACCCAGTGCACGCGCAGGTTTAATTGCGCAAAAAGACTAACGAGAAGACAATCGTTGACGTGGTAAGTCGTACCGATTTTGCCGTCATGCGGGGCTGGCTTGAGCAACAAGGCGACACTTTTTCAAACCTTCTCTCGCAACTTCTAAAGCGTCGCGTTTCCAGTAGTCGGGATTGAATAACTCGAGCGAAAAGTAACCTCGGAAACCTCGGTCACCCAAGCCTGCGATGAGATTGCTCAACGGCGCATCTCCATCTCCTGGAAAAACTCGATCGGCATCAGAGAGTTCGTTGGTAGCTATATCACCGGGATAGTCGTTGATATGAAAGCAGTCCATCATCGAAGCTTCCAGCATCGCAAGGCCTTCGAAATCATTCCCGCCGCGTCGAATGTGATAAAAGTCTGGTAGGAGTCTTGCCATGGGATGGGCTGCTTCAGTGGCGACAAAGGCAAGCTCGCCCAGTCGACTAAGAGTTGGTGAGAAACCCCATAGCTCAAGTTGTGGGTGGACATCCATCGACTGGCCAAGCTGACATAGATCTCGGTAACGCTGGGCGATCGTCGGTAGATCAGGTTTTGGCATGTTGGGCTTATGGGCTCCGATTGGTGGAGCGGCGATGTGCCGTCCCCCCAAGTCTCTCACGAGTTCCATGTCTCGTTTGGCTTCCTCGAGGCCTTTGCGACGCTGTGTTTCATCGTCAACGATCCATTGAGCAAATCCGATTGCGCTCACTAGTCGCAGTCCGCTATCTTCGATTTGCTTACGTAGATCTGCGACGCTACCACCTTGTTCAATAAAACGCCGAAGGTCTCGGATCCACGGTTCGATTCCGTCGAAGCCTGCCTCGGCAGTCACTCTTATCTGTTCGGGCACGCTCAAGCGTTGCTGGCGTATCGTGCTGGTGTTGAGGGCAAACCTGAAGGGAATTGTTTTATCTTTCACCCTTTTGTCCGCCGCATGGTCATTCGCGGCCGTTGTCGAAGGCCCAAACCAAGATGCGAGTGACGTAGCCGAGAGACAGGTAGCAAGGGCGTGGCGCCGAGAGCAAACGGGCATAGTGGCGTTGGATCGATGAAGTGGCTAACGAGCGCCGCTCCGAAATGCGGCAGGAATATTTCGACGATACTCCGACCGTGCTAAGTCCGCCAATCGAGAGTCCAGATAGCGTAGCGAGTTTCGATAAGCTCCGGCTGCTGCTTCGATTCGACCATTCTCTAAATCTTTGCGAGCGATTCGAACCCATCGTTTTCCTTGCCGAACCTGTTCCTCATTCTTGGGCCCGCCCAAGCGGTTTTGAGCACCGTTCCTCACGCGAACAATTGGTGGATTACCGAGTATTTGACGATCCATTGCATCGAGATCGATGATCGAAGCCCCGGTGTAGAGGCCGGAAACACCACCGATGGTTGCCGTTGAATTCGATTTTGATGACTGGCGAATGATTCCTGAGGAGTTGCCGCCCAGGAAGGCGGATCCGCCATCGGGGACCTCAACGGTTCCTGAATAATTAAAGCTGCGAAACGACGGAAGCTGAACGGTTTGCCCCACCGCCGTAGTCGCATCAATGATGATCAGAATCGCAATGAAGACTGGCACGATGGCGGATAGACGCGAGCTTTTACGCGACAGATTCAGTAGCTTCGTGTTCATGGTTCACGCCGGGATTTTCTGAGACCTCTCGTTAGAGGGGTCAGCACGCAATGAAGTTCCTGTGTTGTTGGACGATCGTAGCGAGCAATTTTCGTTCCCGTTCTAGTTGTCGAGAGGTGACTGATTGCAAAAAGTGGCTCGCTAGAAGCGGTCTAACGCGACGTGTGATGAATCTGGCTTCTTCTCAGCTGTGTGTAAATTCACGTGGATTGCCACGAAAGCACGTACAATGCGAATGCGCCAAACGGGATTAAACCTCGTCAATTTGACCGCTGATTCGGGCGTGTTTACGCTACCCAGCACGGTCGTTGATCGTTCTTTCCCGCTGGAAAACAATCGGAATTCTATTCTTGAAGCTTATCCGTGAAAATGAAAATGCAGCCTGAAACCATCCTTGGTCACGGAAACATCGCGATCCCTACGGCATCAAACCGACATTGTTTCGAATCGGTGCATCGGCCTAGGGCCTTTGGCATGGTTGGGCTTGTGCTTGGTTTGGTGCTTTTTTCAGCGTCATCCGCGTTGGCTCAAAGATCAAACAAAGATGACGACGAAATGGGGCCTCGTCCGATCAAGCTGAGAACAAAAGATCGTATTGAACTCAACGGCGTCTATGTCCCAAGCGAGAAAGAGAAAGAAGCAATCACGGTGGTAATCGTCCACGAGTGGGAGGGCCAAATGAGCCCCTACCTCGAGTTGGTATTGGGGCTAAGCCGCGCGGGTTATGCAGTAGTTGCGTTTGACTATCGGGGCCATGGCGGATCGGCCAAGTACGTCGATGCTCGCGGCCAGCTCAAGGAGTTCGACGTCTCGAGGATGGGGCGTCGCGACGTAGAGAATATCGTCAACGTGGACATGGAGACCATCAAGAAGTTCCTCAAGGAGGAAAACAACGAGGGCAATTTAAACCTCAACACGCTTGTCGTTTTGGGGATCGGCGAAGGTTCAGTTTTCGCTTCGAACTGGGCTTTGAAGGATTGGATGTTTCCCAGCGTTGGGAAAATCAAACAAAGCGAAGACGTCAAAGCTCTCGTGATGATTTCTCCAAACAAACAATTCAAAGGGATGAGCATCGACAACGCCATTCGAAATACAAAGATCAGCAACATGCCGATGATGGTTGTCTGCGGCGCCGAGTCGAGTGATGCGAGAGACACCAATCGAATGATCAAGCGAATCGAGGGCGAGAGACGCAAAGCAGGAGGTGGACAGGTATACGGCTTCCAGCCATTGGTCTACCCAAGCAATCTCACTGATTCTGCGTTGGTTACTCGGGCACCGCAGCTTGTCGAGCAAATCGTTTCATTCATCAATGAGAACGTCGACGTCAACAAAGAGATCAATCCTTGGATTGAGCGTCCTTAGCGATTCCCTACCAAGATTTGGCCCACGAAGAGCCATACAAAGGTGAATGCCACGCCAAGCATGGTGTGAAAGGTTTCCGCGTGCATGGATTGCGCCAGGAGAGGGATCCGGATGTTGTAGGCGGCCGGTTCCCTGGCCAGAAAGTCGCTAGCCCTCTCGGGAGCGATCTATGCGAATCTCATCGCACTACTTTCATCGGTCGATTGATGACGAAAATCGTGAAACATTTCTTGGCGCGAAAAAGACTTCGTGATCGTTAAGGTCCATCAGGGTGCTTACCTGCGAACCGTTTCCATTTGGTGTTTAATAGAGCGGACCTATCGAGAAATCAGACGCATCGATATTCGCTAGCCGGCTCCATTTTTCCATGCATCGCTCATCTTCGATGCCTGGTTTCCAAACTTGAACACTCGATTTTAAAGATCCGTGGGAATCCGATTCGCTTGTCACGCCTGCGGAAAGCCGCTCAACATCAAGAACGAATTGGCCGGTAAACGCGGTGTTTGTCCCGAATGCAAAATTCGTTTTCGCATTCCCATGGTTGATTCGGCAACCAGCGAGCCCTTAGAGTCAGACGCTTCAAACAGCGGTGTGGTTGAAACCGCTGCTTCCGTGTCTGATCAGCCAGAGCCTAATGCCGCGGCTGTGGCAGACCCAACGCCAGTGTCAAATGGTTCAACGCCGGCCAGCGAAGCCCCCAATCAGGCTTTAAACCATTCGACTGCGACCAATTCAGCGACATCTACAGCAAATTCGCGAGGCGATGCCCTTGCTCAGTCCAGCGTTTCCAATGGCGAGGGACCGGCTTCCTGGTATGTTCGACCGCCAAGTGGCGGACAGTTTGGGCCTGCTTCCGAGGAAGTGCTTCAGCAGTGGCTCATGGAGGGAAGAATCATTGCAGAATCTTTGCTATGGAGGCCTGGATGGGAGCAATGGCGGGCAGCTCATGAAGTCCTCCCAGGCCTCACTGCCGCGCCGAGCCCAAATAATGCTGCCTCGGCTGTAGTCTCGCCAGCTCCGGCCCAGCCTGCCAAGCAAAAAGCCGTACCGAGTTCCAACGGTAATGCTTCGATTAGGGGCAGTGCTTCGATTAAGGGCTCGAGCGATCTGGGCAGTGGGCGTCGAAGGGGGCAAACAAAGGCAAGGAATCTCGTCACAACTGCTCTGCTATTGGTGGCGCTCGCGTTGGTTGCGGCGATTGGGTGGATTCTCGCCCGCTGACGTCTGACTAAGATTCCGTACTGAATCGATTGATTTCTAAAACACCAACCCCCTGAACCGTCATGATGCTAAGTCGATCCGTCTTTCAAAATATCGTTTTTATATTGGCTTTAAGTGCTCTGTTTTGTCCGAAAGGAGTGATGGCTCAGGACGCCGCCGCAGCACCAAAAGGGAAAACCATCGAAGTCTTCGGTAAGAGTGAAATGGTCGTTCCGACCGCCTTTCAGCCCGTTCCCAAGAGAAGTCGCATCTTGGATTACGAATTCAAGGCAACCGACAAAAGCAATGACCAACCGGCGCGAGTCACCATGATGGCAAGCGGAGGCGGCATCGACGCCAATATTAAGCGTTGGAAAGGACAGTTCACCGGTGGCAACGAGGATGCCAAGAAAGTCGAAAACAAGAAGCTTGGCGAAGTCACGCTTCACCTGGTCGACACGAATGGCAATTTCACCGAACGGATGGGCGGCGGGCCGTTTGCTGGCGGAAAAATGGTTCAGCGTCGTGACTACGCCATGACGGGCGCCATCCTCGAATATCCCGATGGAAAAACCTACTTTGTAAAAATGACGGGACCGAATTCAGTGGTGCAGGCAAATCGCGAAGAGTTTGTAAAAATGCTCGAAACTCTTTCCGACAAATAGGCCTCGACTCGCTCGATGAACATCCAGACGTTCCTTGATCACCATGGGATCAATCGAAACCCCTTCGCCGAAGAAGACGCCCAAACCGACCAGGTATTCAAAGAGCACTGCATTAGTAGTGCCTACCATCCGATTTGGGACAAGGTTTACGGCGATCCCGCGGAGCCTTCGACCTCGATCATTTTTGGTCCCAAGGGTAGCGGTAAGACCGCCATGCGTCTGCAAATCGATCGGCATTTGCAACGCTACAACGAAGATCACGGAGACAAACGAGTCTGGGTCATTCGCTACGATGACTTCAATCCGTTCTTGGATCACTTCAGCGAGCGGATGAGCCGTCGGACAACCAGGAAGCCCGAAAGAGTGCTCGATCAGTGGCGGCTCTGGGACCACATGGACGCGATCCTTTGTCTTGGCGTGACCGATTTGGTCGATCGAGTTCTCAATGCGGGAGAAGATTCGACTGGTTCGCGGAATGCCATCGACGTGGCGAATTTGAAGGGGCTCGACCGAACTCACGCTCGGGATTTGCTGCTACTGGCGACCGCCTACGATCAATCGACGTCATCAAGCTTTACCAAACGCTGGAATTCTCTAAGACGCCATTTGCATTATGGCAATCTGAAGACTCATGGCCCGTTTTCGCTATTCCTCGTGGGAACCATTGCGGCGATCGCATTGGTGGGCTGGATCTTCATGCGCGACCGAGGAGCCAATGCCGAACCGCTAAGCGCGCACTGGCTATGGCTTATTCCAGGAATCGCATGCCTCTTCGGTTTGCCGTTTTTCATCAAAACCATTCGCAACACGATGATTGCGTTGGGTATTCGCAAGCACATGCGAGTGGGAAAACGCGAAACATCGGCCCTTCGATCAACGCTTCAGCGTATTCCTTCGGCTGAGATTGCGTCTCAACCAATGCCTCGGTTCGAACGCACAGATGATCGATACGAGCTTTTGAATAAGTTTCGTGGGATCTTGGAGCAACTGGGCTTTGGTGGGATTGTGGTGTTGTTGGATCGCGTGGACGAGCCGCATTTGACTGGTGGTAAGGCGGAGTTGATGCGTCGCTTCATTTGGCCGATTCTGGACAACAAGCTTCTCAAGCATCCTGGGATCGGCTTCAAGCTGTTTCTGCCCCAGGAACTGCACCGCGACGTCGAACGCGAGACGCGGGAATTCCATGAGCGAGCCCGCATGGACAAGCAGAATGTCATTCCGGCGTTTGCTTGGACCGGCGAGGCGCTTTACGACCTGGCTAGAGCTAGAATGCTGGCGTGCGCTGCCGATGGGCGATCGCCTGAACCTCGCGAGTTATTTTCCGAGGAGGTGAACTACCAGCGAATGTTGTCGGCGTTTCAATCCCTGAGGGTGCCCCGCCATCTCTTTCGCTTCCTTTACCGAGTGCTCGTTGATCACTGCAACCGGCACACCGATGCTCAGCCCAGCTTCCATATCTCTTCGGAAACCTTCGAGAGCGTTCTGGCGGTTTATGGCAGGGAAGTCGATTCGATCGGCTAGTTCAAGCTCAGCCTTGTTCCATCCAGGGATTTTGCTACCCTGCTGAGCTTCGGCAGTGTCGCCGCAGGTAAAAATCAGTCTCATTGTTTATCGAGTGGAGAGCAGAGTAGGTGGGTACAAAGAAGTCAGGTAAGGGCCGACGCAAGGTCGGACGCAAAAAGCGACGCATGCGTGCCAAAATTCGGCACCGCAAGAAGTAGTACTTTTTCGCTCGGTATCTATGGCTTCGGTTTCATCCTCGTCTGACCCGTCCACGGCACCAAAGAAACGCGGCGTTCCTGAAGGAAAATGGATTCGCTGCGACGGTTGCGGGGCGACGGTCTACAAAAAGCACGTCGAACAGAATCTGAACGTGTGTCCGAAGTGCGATCACCATTTCTATGTTTCGGCGAAGATCCGGATGGAGCAAGTGCTCGACAGCGGGACTTATGAGCCGATGTTCGAGAACCTAAGGTCCACCGATCCACTGGAGTTCAGCGATCGGAGGCGTTATGCCGACCGATTGGTAAGCGAGCAAAAACGAACCGGGCTCTCGGATGCTGTGATGACGGGCACGGGAATGGTTAGAGCTCGTCGGGTTGCGATCGCCGTGACCGACTCAGCCTTCATCATGGGATCGATGGGGAGCGTTGTCGGCGAGCGTTTGACTCGTTTGATCGAGCACGCGACCGATAACAATTTGCCGCTGATCATCATCAGCGGATCAGGCGGAGGCGCCAGAATGCATGAGGGCATTTTGTCTCTCATGCAAATGGCCAAGGTCTCAGCGGCGCTCGCGAAATATGACGAGTCAAAGGGGCTCTTCATTAGTGTGCTGACCAATCCGACGATGGGTGGTGTTGCAGCCAGCTTCGCGTCTTTGGGTGATTTGGTTTTTGCTGAACCAAAGGCACTGATTGGTTTTGCGGGTCCAAGAACAATCAAGGCGACCATTGGGATCGAGTTGCCCGAGGGCTTCCAAACGAGCGAGTTTCTTTTGGAGCACGGCTATATCGATCGAATCGTTCCACGCACCAATCTAAAGACTGAGATTGCACGCACGATCGACTACTGCGGTAAGTGATCAACTTCCGATGTCACCGCGATCTCCGGTGCGTCCGAGCGCAACATCTGCGGCGAAGCACTCAACGAGAGTCTGCTGGTTGGCCATTCGATGAATCTCGCGGACGGCTCTCATGCTGCGATCAAGTCGATTGAGTGTTAGATTTGAGCAGTTGGCGTTTTCCTGCAGTTCGCGTCTCATCCGTTGGCGGAAATGCGATACGCAAACCGATAGCATCCGATGAATGGCGGCTCGACGCTTGGGGGATTCTTTTCCAGCCGCGTTGGCGCCTTCGGAAATGATCTTCGCTAGTTTGACGGGATCAGGAACGGGATCGGTGATCATCTGCAGGATTTTTTCTCGGATCTCGGACTCTTGGCCTTTGAGGATTGACTTGGCCATCTGAACGTCACCACCCGTTTCAGTGATCACGGTGTGTATGGTTGACTCTTCTGCTTCGATTTCTTCGTCTTGGTCGATCAGCCGGGTCGCATCGGCTCTAGCCAAGGGCCCTAAACGTACGGTTTGGCAGCGTGATCGAATTGTG
>JBCCKZ010000155.1:0-10070 GCA_039027135.1 Planctomycetota bacterium | reverse complement strand
TCAAAACACCAAAGCAACCTACAACCTTTCGATTCATAATGACGGCGATGCCATCTCCGAAGGTGTTGAAGCTCGGTTGCAGATGCCTAGTGGTGCTTCCTATCTAGGGGGCATCAGCGAAGCCAGGCAGGTTTCCAACCAACTGGTGTGGTCAATTCCATCGCTCGCTCCCGGTGCGAAACTCGATTACCAGTTTGACTGTGTACTCGGCCAAACCGGCGACAATCTCTTCGCGTTCGATTGCCGAGGTTCAGCCGCGGGCGAAACACGCGTGGACATTGCCACTCGCGTCGAATCGATCGCCGACCTGGTATTGAGCATTGAAGATCCGAACGCCCCCGCACCATTGAATCGCGAAGTAACTTATGACATTGTCATCAAGAACCGCGGTTCGCGTGCGGCTGAAGACGTTAGCGTGCTTGCGCAATTCAGCCACGGCATCGAACCAGTTCGAATTCAAGGTCATACGGGGAAGGTAATCACCGGCCAGGTGCTAGTGGACCCGATTCGTTTGATTGAACCTGGCAAGGAAGCTCGCATTACCGTGGTCGCCGTTGCTGACCAAGGTGGCCACCACCGCTTCCGCACCGAAGTGAAGAGCGGCGATACGCTTTTGGTTTCCGAAGAAGCGACCCACTACATGGTTTCTTCGAGCGACCGTATCAGCCGTCGTAGCAGCGAAGTCAGCCGCTAAACCCGGCGGAGACTAAACCCAGCGGAAGTCAATCGGCGCATCGATTTCCGGATGCAAGCTAGCGTGTACAGGGCATTTCCTCGCCGCAGCTTCGAGCTTCTTGCGGTCACTCTCATCGGTGACTGCGGAAGCGGGAATCGTGACCACCGTCGGCAATCCACCAATGCGTCGGGTGGGACTGGCCACCATGATCTTTTCAACCTCGACGGTCATGCCATCCAGGTTCCAATCGTGGCGATTGGCCATTAATCCGCAAATGGTCATCACGCAGGTGCCCAACCCCGTTGCCACAAGGTCTGTCGGCGAAAAGGACTCACCGCGTCCTCCATTGTCCAACGGCGCATCCGTTACAAGTATCTTGCCGCTGGGTGTATGAGTGGCCTCGCATCCGAGCTGCCCGGTGTAACGGCCTGCAATCTTTACCATGTTTAGTTTGCCAATTGAAATTGTGATGCGACCTTTTCGATGTCGAACTTCTTTGGCTGATCATAGTCTTGATTGCTGGTCAGCTCGACCGCCGTCATGACCTCTTCTTGGACATTTGGCATTTCATCCATTCCGGCGGTCCACAAGATTGCCTGGACGACCAACTTCCTGACATCGGGACGCCCCCAATTCCAATGATGGTGCCCTCCAGTGAATCCAAACGACCGACCGACTTCGGCTCCATTTCTTGCAGGCCGGTCATAGGTCCAAGCAACCACTTGCGAATCGCCCGCGGCAACGCTCTTTCGCACATGGGGGTTACCACTGTGAGCACCGTCCTTACGTGACATGGTGTGTTCCGGTGCAATGGCCGAAAGAATCGGTGTTATCCCCTCCGGTGCAAACCGCAGGTGGAAATACCACTCATCTTGGATGGCCATGGGTTGAATACCTTGAGTGACCGGATGGTCAGGAAGAGATTCAAACTGGGCATTCCAATGAGGATTGACGCTGTAGTTGATCTCAAAGTGACCACCAAGAAGATTCAACCAGCGCTCACCCACTTCACCGGGCACCGTTTCGGTAGCATAGTGAATCGCAGATAGGCCAACTCCCGTCGATGCCAAAGCTTCGATCTGATCCAAATGTGGAATCGCCAGATGGCGACGACCGCCGTCGCAATAGATCGAAATCGCATCGACGTCTTCAAAAACGCTCTCGTCATCGGGCCAGCCTTTGATCACCTGAACTTTCACGCCGCGCTGCCTCAGCTCATCCTCGAGAATCCGCATACCGGCGTAGTGTTCATGGGACGCGTAACCATGGGATGGCTTTCCCGCGATCAACAAAATCTTGGGATCATCGCCGAGGATGCTAGATGTGGAAAAGCCCAAAATTACCAGTGAAAAAAGAATGACGCTGGGCGTCGTTGATGGTCGACGGAGTCTTCGATTCATAGATCAATGCAGGATGTCGCGAACTCAAATGGGATCGATATTTGCCTAGCTTAACTAGATTCCAGCACTGAGATTCACATGCATTACTGCCGGGACTTACCCCTCGAAGCGGTACTGCGACTCAGCGAAGCGGTACTGCGACTCAGCGAAGCAGCACTGCGGCTCAGCGAAGCGGGCGTGGGTAAGGCTCAGCGAAGCAGGCGTGGTAAGGCTCTAAAGACCTACGCATTGAATCGTCATGCGGAGCATGACCTAGGCTGACGAAACTAATTTGATTTTTTTCGATCTGCCAGGTCATTTTTCCGAAGCCGTCACGACTACCGGGATAACTCACTTTCCCACTCAATTCAAAATGGTCGCGATAGACATGAAATTGATCAAACTGACCGCATCTTTGTTCGCTTGCGTCGTGGCACTCGCCATGATGGCGTTCGGAACCCAATTCACCTCCTACGTCCGTACCGCCGCAAGATCGGTTGAGGAATCCGTCCAAGACACGGTGCCGATTGAATTCGAGCTCCGCAGGGCTCGAGATTTGATCGATCAGATTCTACCCGAGATGCAGTCGCAAATTCGCCAGATCGCTACCGAAGAAGTCCAGCTCGCTTCGCTTGAAAAGTCGCTCCAACAACGGCTCGCAAGACGAGAATCGGACAACGAACAACTGATCGCCATGAAGAAGCGAGCCGAAACGACCTTCGTTTCAATTGATGGCGCCCAGGCCAAACCCGGCATGGAGATCTACCGACGCATCGACCACAAGCTAAAGGCACTGCAGCATCTTGATGTTTCGATCGAATCTGATCGTCAGCTGATTGAGCGTCGACGCGATTCGCTCGACGCTTCCCTAATTGTTCTTGATGAAACCAAAGATCGAAAGCAAGAGTTGGAGCGACAAGTCGAATCAATCACCGCTAGACACCGCCTACTCAAAAGTCGCCAGATCAAGGAATGCAAACCGAAACGATCGGGCAGCTGTGGACAAGCAGATGATTTGATCCAACAACTCAGTCGTCGACTCGCTATCGCCGAGAAGATCCTTGACCATCAAGCAGGCTTTGAAGAAGAACAGAACATGACTCGAACCGAGACTTTTTCCGATTCGGATGCCGAGGCGGTGATGCAACGAGTGGATGAGTATCTAGCAAGGCAATGACATCGACATCGCTTCTGGAAAAGTCATACGACCATGTTTGATGTTGATATAAAACAGGCGACCGCGGCTATTCGAAGTGGCCGCCTGGAGGAAGCCGCAGCGCTGCTTCTCAAACCATCCAACCGAAACCTTGCCAAGGCGGGGCCACTCATTGACCGGCTGGTCTCGAAGCTAATCGATCGGGGGCGGCAACACCTTGACGATGGTCGTGTCCAACCAGCCCACGCGGACGCCAAAACGGCAATGGAACTTGCGGGAAGGCAAATCCCTATCATGGAGCTCATGTCATCCGTGCAAAGCCTAACAACTGACGGGCAACAAGAACCCATTCGCAAGCCGCCAACATTCGAGTTGAATGACTCAACGACAAGCAGACATCCACCGCTGTTGCTAGGCGTCGGTGGCTTGGGCAGGTTGTTGCTGCTCCGTGGCAAAGAGCTAACACTCGATGGCGTGGTCAATCACCGCATGGCTGATATTCTCTTGAAGACCTCGGGAATTGAAAGCCCTTTGCGTCTGATCCGATCAGACGACGAAGGAGAAATCCGCGTCGTCAGCCGCCAGAAGTTCGAGGTCAACGGAACGATCACCAACCACGCTTTGCTAGTCAATGATGATGTCATCGTGTGCGGCAACCGGGGACGCATTCGAATTCGACGAGGCGTTCCCGCAAGTCAATCCATTGTCTTTGAGCTGACCGACTCGCGAACCTCACTCACCGACGTCCGCTACATCGTTTGGATGGCTGAGTCTATCGTCTTGGCTCCCAAGACGCCTGACCAACGAACGGGTGTTGGTTGTCACTTTCGAGTACCCGAGCTGAGCCAGAACTGGATGATCGTCGATGATGATTCCCAATGGTCGGTTCGACCTGTACGTCGGCTAACAGGCTGGCCATCCACCTCAAGTCTCAATCTCGGTCAAGACGTTTACTGTGATGATGTCGCGATTCGATTGAATGAGGTGCCATCTCAAGGAGCTCGACATGCCCGCATTTGAACACGCCACTGGCGACCGTCCTCTCGATGGCTACACAATCCAACACGCTCTTGGCCGCGGTGGATTTGGCGAAGTCTATTACGCTGAGTCGGATGCCGGCCGACAAGTTGCCCTCAAGGCGATCCAATGCCACGAAGAAGTCGAGCTACGAGGCATCGGCCAATGCATGAATTTGAAGTCGCCTCATCTGGTGATGATCTTTGATGTTAGGCGAGACGAAAGCGGGACACCTTGGGCGATCATGGAGTTCGTCGATGGCCCAAGCCTCCGTGATCTGCTTGATGAAGCGGATGGTAGGGGGCTTGGTGAGCAAAAGTCCGCTTTCTTGACTCGCGAGATTGCCAGGGGCCTTAGCGAGCTGCACGAGTCCGGCGTTGTTCACCGCGATCTCAAGCCGGAGAATATCTTCATTGAACGCGGTGTCGTAAAGATTGGCGACTACAGCCTCAGCAAGTCTGTCATGCTTTCACAGGGAAGCCAGCATACGACGACCGTTGGCAGCGTCCACTACATGGCACCGGAAATTGGCGATGGTCGTTATGACACCTCGGTGGACATTTATTCGCTGGGCGTAATCCTGCACGAAATGATGACGGGGCGCACGCCCTTTCGCGGTGAGAGCGTCGGCGAAATCCTGATGAAGCACTTAAGAGGTGACCTGCATCTAGACGGCCTTCCAGCGAATTTTGCCAGGTGCATCCGAAAGGCCATGCAACGCGATCCCGAAGCTCGATATGCAACGGTGGACGCCTTGGTCGAAGACCTTTTATCCGATGAACAACTCTCTGATTTGGCAGCTTCGTTTCGTCCGCGATCACTCTCGATGGTCGGTACTTCGAAGAAACCTGTGACGCCAAAAGCTGCTCTCGAAGAAACCCATGTCACGCCAACACCCCTCAAACGCACCGATCGAAGATGGAATGAGACACCCTCGCCTAGTTGGATCGAGTCCCTATTCAAACGGGCACGTGTTCCCAATGTTCGAGGTTACTTAGAGCTAGACCAACTTCGAATGGCGGCGGTTTGGATGATGCTGATCTGCTTCCCCATTCTCACAGTGATCTACTGGACGGTTCACGCCTCTCGTTCGGGCGACTCTCCGTTGGCTCTTTCGGCCACCATAGTCGTAACAGCTTGGATTGTTGGATTGACATATCGCGTTCTTTCGGCAACTCGTGTTCACAATTTGCTTGAATCAAAGTACGTGGGCTTCATCGTGCGACGGTTGTTTTCCCTTGGCGGCCTCGCGTTTGCCACCGTGCTGCATCTGTTCCTGAATTGGAATGTGGATGACGAGATTTTTGTTGTTCCATTGATTTCATTGATCGTGATCGACTGGATGAGGACCACTCATCCTAAACGCCCCAAGCGTTTTGATATCTTCCGCCTGATGGCAGCGGGATTGATCGCCGCATTCATGTCATCAATGGTTCACAACGACGTCGACCACCTGGTTTTTGAAACCGCTTCAGTGATGTTGGCGATGATGTCGCTGCAAGCCTTCGCGCCGATGGTCAGCGACTACGAATCCCCCGACCCGGAGGCCGTGTAAGCCGATGTTGATTCGTCCCATCTTTATGATCCTCCTTTGTGTGTTAACGGCATTACCCTCCCCCCGGGGGAGTCGGGCTCAGAGGCCCGGAGAGCGTCTCTCGATGGCAACGCCTCCTTCGCTCTTCGACGAGTTCAAGGGCGACATCGACGTGCACCCGAGCATCTCGGAAGCCGCAATGGCAACCATCCCTGAGATCCTACAAACAATCCAAAACCACTTCGCCCAAGAGTCGATCGCTGATCAAGGTTCGGAACGATCCGAACCCGAGTTCTTGATTGACATCCAGTGGTTTTTCGGAAACAAGCCCAAGCCGGATGACCAAATGGAGCTCACGTCATTGGTGAGTGCTAAGTTTTCGAATGCGAGAGTCCGATTCGTTGATCACAACAGTCATGACGATAGCCTAATCAATCGCACACTCATCTCTTTTTGTGCGGAGATGCTTGGTAGCGACGGGGGATTGGCAGATGAAATGCGATCCATGATGGGGCCTAGCCAATGGCCTGAGGGCATCGTCCGATACTCCATCGAGGGCAATCTTGGTGGTCTGCCTCTCACTACCATCGGCAGCCGACCATTCGAAAATAAGCCTTGGGTTGCGGACCAAGACGCCTACCTCGCGTATCACGGCGTGCAAGACTGGATCATCGCTCATAGCGAGGGAACTCAGACAACACCCGAAGAGGCCTTCGAAGATGCGGTGCATCAAGCGGTTCAGCAAATCGGCATCAACCAACTCTCTCGGAAGGACGCTCAGGACAAGCTCACCAAGATCATCAAGAGCCGAATCGCCGACGAATTCCATCAGGGCGTTGAACGCCCGTACGGAACATTTTATCGAACTTACATCCTCTTGGATAATCAGAACAAAAACCTTCTCGCGAAGGCTGAGTCTTTGCAAGATCAAGAACGAAGAGCGCAAGTAAGCAAGGCTCAATCGTATCGCAGAGAACACCGCCAAAAAATCTCGTTATGGATGGCAACTCCAATGCTCTTCATCGTGATCTACACGCTCGCATCAGTTGGCAATCGCCTGAGTCGTGGCTTCTATGCCAAGCGAATTCATGTAGTGGGCGTCACTGCGGTTGTACTCTTGGCCGCCACTGTGATTGCTCTTACCGCATGACGGATGTCGAACCCGATTCGGAGTTAATTGCTGCCCTGATGAGCGGCGACGCCAACTCTTGGCGTACAACCGTTCACAGGTATCAGGGAAGACTATCGGCCTATGCCCGCAGTCGGCTCAAGGACGAGCATGAAGATGTCGTTCAAGAGACTTTCATTTCCATGCTACAGTCTCTTGGCCAGTTTCGCGGGCAATGCTCATTGGAAACTTGGTTGTTCGGACTGCTGCGTCGACGTATCGCCGATCGCTTTCGAAGATTGGGACATTCGTTTGAAATGAAGGTCTGCCAGATCGACGACGCACAGCTAGCATCCGATCCTCCGACGGATCCGATCACCTTCCAAGAAGAGATCGACGAGAACATCGTCATCCTTCGCCACGCTATCGAATCCCTTGCTGGGCGTTGGCGTCAACAGAAGCGTTTTGAGGATCTGATGATCGCCGAAGGCATCTTCTTTGCCGGCGCCAAAAACGCGTCGGTCGCGAAGTGGATTGGCATCCAACCGTCCGATGTTGCCAGCCGCAAGTCAAGGATTCTACAGCAATTGCACCATGCGGCTGTCGCATTGGCGCCCTCGGATCGCCCCACAGGAAATATCTTGGTTGAGGAAGGAATGCTCAAACGGGTTTGGCAGACGACGCGGCCCACCTGCCCCAAGAGAAGCGTGATCGGAAGATACGTTCTCGATGTCCTACCAGATGATTGGCAACGTTATGTTGAATTTCATGTGGAGAGGATCCAATGTGGATTCTGTCAAAGCAGTGTCGACGAATTTCAAAATGTGCCGGAGCATGGCACAGCAACCGCTGACCGCCTCTTTCAATCGACGATCAACTTCCTTCGCACCTAACGCAGGTCAGGCTTCGCCCGCCGGCTTCCTAGCCCATCACTGAGAAACGGCGAAGTTCTTGCTGAGTTCATGCGTTCAAGCGATCTCGTGGATCGCTCAGATCGTCTATCCTTTGAACATTAAGTGCCTAACCAATAGTCGAAGGACCTATACGATTGACTGAATGCTCTTCCATCTTCAGCGGATGCATTCCCGCGCTGATGACACCCTGCGATTCCAACGGGGAACCACTCTACGATGCACTCGTTTCCAAAGGACGAGAACTGATCGATTGCGGCATGCGAGGTGTTGTGTATTGCGGGTCCATGGGAGATTGGCCGCTACTCACCGATGCGCAGCGTCAGAGGGGTGTGCGCCGATTGGTCGATGCCGGCGTTCCGGTTGTCGTGGGGACGGGGGCCCAAAATCCGAAACTGGCGGCCGAACACGCGGCTCACGCCAGGGAATGCGGAGCCGCTGGATTGATGGTCATTCCACGCGTACTCTCGCGAGGCACATCAACGGCCGCCCAGCGTCATCATTTCGCCGGGATTCTCAAGGCGGCCGGTGACCTTCCTGCCGTGATTTACAACAGCCCCTACTACGGGTTTGAAACCAAAGCCAATCTATTCTTTGATCTTCGCCGCGAGTTCCCCAATCTCGTTGGGTTCAAAGAATTTGGGGGAGCCGAAGCCCTTACCTATGCTGCCGAGCACATCACAAGCGGCGACCCCGGTTTGTCACTTATGGTGGGGGTGGATACCCAGGTTGTCCACGGATTTGTTCGTTGTGGTGCTGTCGGCGCGATCACAGGTGTAGGCAATGCGCTACCAAAACAGATTCTTCGACTCGTTGATCTTTGCGAAACCGCGGCCAAGGGTAATTCAGAGGCAAAACGGCTAGCCGAAGAACTCGACTCTGCATTGGCGGTCTTAGCCAAGTATGACGAAGGTCCCGATCTGGTTCTCTACTACAAACATCTGATGGTTTTGGAAGGAAACTCGGAGTACGAACACCACTTCAATTCCGAAGATGGACTGAGTCGATCTCAGAAAGCATTCATTGAATCGCAATGGCGTTTGTTTCGATCGTGGTGGGAAACGTGGCCAGGACGGAATTGATCGAGTACATAGACACCCATACCGAGGGCGAACCGACACGCCTCATCATTCGTGGCGGCCCCGATCTCGGCCCAGGCTCATTATCAGATAGGCTCAACGTCTTTCGAAACAAATCAGACGACTTCCGTCGTTCAGTCCTGCTTGAACCGCGAGGCACCGAAGCGATGGTGGGAGCACTCTTGTGCGAACCAGAAGATTCAAGCTGCGTCGCTGGAGTGATCTTTATCAATAACGAAGGCTACCTTGGCATGTGCGGACATGGTGCCATCGGAGTCGCTGTTTCGCTCTACCATCTCGGTCGGATTGGACTTGGGAAACACCGATTGGAAACACCAGTGGGCGTCATCGAATTCGATCT
Source organism: Planctomycetota bacterium (assembly GCA_039027135.1). Taxonomy (GTDB): domain Bacteria; phylum Planctomycetota; class Planctomycetia; order Pirellulales; family Pirellulaceae; genus Rubripirellula. The sequence goes on along the minus strand of JBCCKZ010000155.1, from coordinate 849 downwards.
CAGGTCACCCCACAGCGTGGAGATCGAGAACGTGCCGAGCTACCGCTACAAGCAAGATGTGGCAATTCAAACGAAAAGCTTCGGCCGCGTCATCGGCGACATAGCCTGGGGTGGAAACTGGTTCTTTATTTCCGATTCAATCTCCGTTGAACTGACGCTCAAGAATCTTGAGACGTTGATGAAGGCGTCGTTCGAAATCCGAGGCACGCTCGAAGAGCAGGGAATCTCAGGCGCTAACAACGCCCTCATCGACCACATAGAACTAACGGGAAAACCAGTCTCAACGGACGCCTCAGCTCGAAACTTTGTCCTCTGCCCAGGTGGTCAATACGACCGATCACCTTGCGGCACCGGCACTAGCGCGAAGATCGCCTGCTTAGCTGCCGAGGGATTGTTGAACGAGGGCGATATCTGGGTTCAGGAAAGCGTCATCGGAAGTCGGTTTCTCGCTTCATACAAAATACCTGAGGCATTTAATCGAGACGAAGCTTTAGCGAACAAAATCGTCATCCCACGAATTTCGGGGCGAGCTTTCGTTTGTGGCGAGGGCAGACTGGTCCGCCATCATGACGATCCGTTTCGAAATGGAATCACCAACGAGAATGAAACATGAATACAAAACAAGGCGATTCAGTGATCATCGTCGGTGGTGGGATTGTTGGCATTGCCTGTGCGCATTATCTCAATCGAGTTGGCTTTGAGATCACGGTTCTCGACAAGGGATCAATCGGTCAAGCCTGTTCACACGGAAACTGCGGATACATTTCCCCAAGTCACGTTCCTCCACTGACTGAGCCCGGCGCAGTCAAGATCGCACTCAAGTCACTCTTCAACTCGAAGAGTCCATTC
>JBCCKZ010000154.1:0-10108 GCA_039027135.1 Planctomycetota bacterium | reverse complement strand
GAATACCTTCTTCACCTTCGGCATCGCCGAAATCCTTCGCGGGAACTAAACGTTCCGCGGATAGCGACTGACTCAAACCCGCTGGTGGTTATCCACCAGCGGGTTTTTTTGTGTCCAGCGATCTGAGAAAAGCTCGAAGTTCCTCCGGGGTGCGGCCTTCAAGTCCGTCAAAGCGGGGAGGGAGGTCGAGTTGCAACCACCATTCCTCCAAAGGAACACGCCAAGCTGGCCAACACAGAGGGCCGGCGTCATTCAAAACGTGTTCTTCGATAGACTCTCCGAAAGGGATGGCTGCTAAATCAGTCTCCGGATCGATTAGTAGACGAGGCTCTCGTCCATTGAGGCAAACTAAAGCGAGCGGGCGAACTTCCGCGTCCTTAACACCTAGCTGATCAGCGGTCTTGGCAACCTGCAATGCTGTTTGATGAATAAGCTCGGGATGGTAGTCGACACGCCGGCTTTGCATAGCCGAGACAACGACTGAGGAAGGAACGATCACAAAGGCATCGGAGTTGGGATCACTGACGTGAAAGTGCAGTAATGCCGTCTTATTTCGCAGCATCATCCGCCAGGCAAACCGGTGTCCTCTTTCATTCCAGTTCGCGTCACCTGCATAGAGTGCTGGGCGGATCGGAAGAACCAGTTGGACTAAGACATAGACGGCTGCCAAGCCATAAAGTGCTCTTCCCATGGGCAAGTTACCTGCATTCGGCGAACGACGCCCGTTCGAGTCATCCTGGAAAAGATCATCGCCTAATCGTGTCGCCACCGCGATTGACCACCGGTCGGCGAGCCACCGCGCAGGGAAGAAGATGAACATGGTTGCCAACATGAACCATGGGAATACTCCAATGCTGAGTGAAAAAGCATTGGTCAAATGGAAGGTAAGGCAAAGAAGAATGGCAATTAAGCGAGTACGCTTCCAAAGGAGAGCCGGGACAATCAACAGGTCATACAGAAAACCTCCCCATATGAACGAATTTAGCAGAACGTTCTGCCAGGTTTCGGGCAGCGTGTCATAGTCGCCAATGCCTGCCAGACCAAATCGCCCCCTCAGCATGAGGTCGCCAGGCTGTCCCGCCAGCCAATCGCCGTTGAGTTTGGCAAACGCACCGAAAAAATACGGAATTCCGAGCTGAAAACGAAGAAGCCAAAGCACCCAGGCGGGCATCAAATTCGAACGTGAGGCGATACCAAGTTTCGAGTCGATTGAGACGGACCTGTCACATGGAAGCAGAGCAAGCCAGGTGGAAATGCATGCAAGCAAGTAGTAATGGTTGACATAAATGGCTCGTTCGACGAGCAGTACGTACGCGATAGTGCACGCAATCGTGAGAGCTGAGAGCCTCGTTAAAAAACCAACCAACAGCCCGACTGACGCTATCTTTCCAGCGACAAATACGTAGTACATCCCATCGCCTGGTGGTCGATCAACCCAGTCAAACCAGACGTATTTGAACAAAAACACCGGCTCGACGAACGTAAATCGCCATTTATCATTCTCAAGGTAGCCATCACACCAAAAATAAGCGGCGACGGCCACGCACATGCGAACCCAGATGAGAGGTAGGATTTCGATCGGTTTGAAACTACGCTCGCTCAAACTTCTATCCAAAGAGTGTCTGAAGACTCCTAACGTGTACGCTCAATCGCGTTCAGTTTGAAACAAAGATATCCACAAAAAAAGCGAGAGATTCCGGCCACGACTTGCTTTCAATCGAATGAAAACGCATCAACGAATCTCTCGCTTCATTAATCACTTTATTGAATCCAACGCTTGCGTCAATAGCTTAGCTCGCCAATCGGATGATTGATCCTGCTCCCCTTATCAAGCCCAAGAGCCACTTACTCTTTGTCACTGGACGCCTGGCCAAGGTCTCTGTCGAAGAGATTGTTAAAGAGCTAGCCAAAACATACGAGTTTGAATTCACCGTTGCGGTGATGCCAATCACCGTCGCTGCATTGATTACACCAAGATGGTTGGTGCGGCGACTTGAGGTACCGGAACAAGTAACCGACATCGTTGTTCCTGGATATTGCGAAGCTGATGTTCAAACTTTGAGAGATCACTTCGCCGCCCGAGTGCATCTTGGCCCGAATGATTGCCGAAGGTTGCCGGAGTGGTTTAGTGGCAAGGAGACACACGCGAATTTAGACAACTTCAATATCGAGATCATTGCGGAGATCAATCACGCCCCAAGGATGCCGATTTCCAAAATGCTACGTATTGCGGATCAATACGTTACCGATGGAGCCGACATTATCGACGTTGGTGGCGATCCTCTTTCCAGATGCAACGACATCGGAGATCGGGTTCGTAGCCTGGTTGATAAAGGATATCGAGTGAGTATCGACTCATTCGATCCCTGGGAGGTCGGAGAGGCGATTAAAGCTGGTGCGGAGCTTGTGCTGTCGGTCAATTCGACGAATCGTGAGGTGGCCCTCGATCATCCAGCCAACTACGTGGTGATTCCTGATACGCCGACCGATTTAGAGTCGCTTTACTCAACGATAGACTATCTAGTCAAACATGAAATTCCGATGGTGGTTGATCCAATATTAGAACCCATCGGGGCAGGGCTCGCTCCGTCGATCGTTCGCTACCACGAGATCCGCCAGCGGTATCCCGAGCAACCAATGATGATGGGGATCGGTAATCTCACAGAACTGACCGACGTTGACTCGGCTGGCATGAACATGCTGCTCTTGGGGATTTGTGAAGAGCTCAGAATCGAATTTGTGTTGACGACTCAAGTGATCAATTGGGCTAGATCGAGTGTGAAGGAGTGTGATCACGCGCGGCGTCTTGTAGCCCACGCCGTTGCCGCGGGGACGCCCCCGAAACGACTAAGTGATGCTCTTGTCATGCTTCGCGATCCCAAGCTCAGGCCAATCAGCGATCGCGTTTTGAAATCTCTTGCTGAAGAGATCAAGGACAATAATTATCGCCTGTTTGCTCGTCCCGACGGAATCCACCTACTTTCTGCTGGGCTCCATCTGTCCGATGAAGATCCGTTTCGTTTGTTTGAGTCGTTGTTAAGAGAGCCACAAAGCGACAACGTTGATCCGGCTCACGCTTTTTACCTTGGCTATGAGATGGCGAAAGCATCACTGGCGATCCAGCTGGGCAAACAATATGAGCAGGATCGCGCGCTTCGATTTGGGATGCTCACCGTCGAAGAAGATCTTCATCGCGTCAAGCGAACCAGTCGCCATCGCAGAAAGAAAGAGATAGTCGACGAACAGGGTCCAAAGGGTGACGCGGATCAAGAATCCAAGTCAGATCAGACCCGAGAGTCCGATGACCAATAGTAATGCGTAGCTCACCAAGCGAAGGCGGTGCCGACCCAGACGATCACCACTCCATAACCCCAAGCGAGTCACCACTAGCAAAACCGGTATCGTCAGCAATGCTGCATTCGCAGCTGGGAAAATCTGTGAGCCGAACTGGTAGGTCAGTACCAGAAACGCGGGGGCCATCGAGACAATGAACATCGTGAACAAGAAACCTCTCGCCCTGCGTGTGCTCCAATCATGAGCCTGGACCCAGAGGACTAGGACAGGACCACCCATCCCCACAACGCCCTGGAAAAAACCCGACAGTGGAAACACGAGCAAGCTCCAAGATCTGGATACCGATTCTCTAGGTTGAGGACGAAAAATGATCGTGACCAACGTCGCTGTCAAAATGAAAAGACTGACGACCAAACGAAGACGATCAGCCGCGTTATTTTGAAGCCAAACCAGTGTTGCGATGCCAATCGGGAAGAAAAGGATTCGAACTCCCGCAGGAAGCGACATGGAACGAAAGTCAATTTCACTTCGATACCGAAAAATGCCAACTGCATTCTGAGGAAACGTCGCAATCAACAACGCCGCTTGGGCTGCCGGTATCGAGTGCCCGAGCGACATCAAAATGGGAATGCTGATCATTCCCGCGGCGAAACCTGTTGCTGCTTGGACAAAGACACCCAAAGATAAGGCGGCCGCTACACCGATCCATTCAAATGGCGTCATCGCAGGTCCATTGGCTAAAGTCGATGGTTCGATCAGCCAATTTGGCCGCGGTCACATCATGCGTCACGTGGATTGTGATCCCTCGATTCTCATCATGAAATCTCCTCAAGCAATCACGGGTCATTACCATCGAGTCATCGTCTAGAGCGCGAAGCGGTTCATCGAGCAGCCGGATAGGTTTTCCGGATGCAAGACACTTCGCGACGGCGACCCGGCGTCGTTGACCCCCACTCAGTTGGCCTGGGCGTCTATTCATAAGACTCGCGAGCCCCAAATGTTCAACGAGCCATTCAAGCCGCCCGGGAAGTCCTTCAACGTCGATGGCTCCGGTTCGTAGTAGCCGCTCTACCTTCATGTGAGGATAGAGGCTTTCTTCCTGAAAGACCATCGAGATGCCTCGTTGATGAGATTCAACGGTGCTAACGGGGCGATCGTTCAGCAGTACTCGCCCGCTGATTGGGCGTGCCAATCCAGCGATCGACAATAAGAGGGTCGTTTTCCCGCAACCCGAAGGCCCGGCAATCGCTGTGTACTCGCCATCGCGCCAAACGGTAGAAATGGGCCTGGTTAGGGCGATTGGTGGATCTCCAACGCCCAAACGGAGCTGCTCGAGTTCGACGTCAAGCGTATAATCGGATGTCACAGGACAGGTTTACTTCGGGTGTTCGTAATCCGCTTCGGAGGCCTGGAGTGGTTGGACGACCGGTCCGTTGGCGGTCCAAATACTCAAATGGCACTTTAAAGATAGAAACCACGCAGAGTTTTCCAAGCAACCTAGCGATTCCAGAAACGTAAAAATCGGAATACTGTAATGTCGAAATTCCTTCTGACCTCAACTTCCATTCGCCAGTCTTGGCGTTGGCTGGTCCTGTTGTTGCTCGTCGCCGGACTATTCGTTGCTCGAAATTCGATCGCTGAGGATGAAGCGGACACATTGACTGCGGTGGCACAGGCGACGCCAGCCAAGACTGGCAAAGTCGATGGACCGATTCTGGGGAAGGTCGACCCGAAAACGTCGCGAGTGACTGGGTACAAGAAGCCGTCGGAAGGGGAACTGAAGCGTCGATTGACAAGCCTTCAGTACAACGTCACGCAGAATGAGTCCACTGAGCCTTCGTTCCAGAATCGATACTGGGATAACAAAAAGGATGGCATTTATGAGTGCATTGTTTGTGGACAAGATTTATTCAGCAGCACAACCAAGTACAAGTCGGGTACCGGGTGGCCGAGCTTCTATGCACCGCTGCCGGGAGGCAAGGTTGGCTCAAAAACAGACTACTTCCTGTTTTATCCTCGGACGGAGGTCCATTGTTCGCGCTGTAATGCTCACTTGGGCCACGTTTTCGAAGATGGGCCCGAGCCAACTGGCAAACGGTATTGCATGAACAGCGCTTCAATGAACTTTGTTGAAAAGAAAGAGTCGAAAGACGTGAAGTAACGACTTGGCGAGTTCAGTTCGCTAGGTGATGCTGACCACTTTCAAGCCGACATTCCAAGTCTGAATGTCACGCTGATTGGTTGCTTGCGATATCTCTTGGCGTTGCCGGTCGTTTAGTACGACAACAATCGAATTGAGTTTTGTCTGAAGTGGATGTGACTGAAGAGCTCGCAGCGTTGCGTTGACGTCGTGAATCACTCCCAATTGGTTAAGGGCGACGATGTGCAGTTCGCATCGCCAAGCACTTGAACGCGCAAGCATCTCCTCGATCGCATCGATGACTAGCCATGATTGGCTAATGGGACTAAATAAACCACCGGCAGTTTCGACAACCAACTCGTTGATGGATTTGTTGAGCCAATACTCAAAACCGTCAAGCATTAAATTCTCGTCTACTTGCCTACCTTCGGCGGCTGCGGCGGCCGGCGGAGCCAAGGCAGCTTCAAATGTCTGGGGACAGACGCGGTTGATTGTCGTTTTCTCTGAAACGGCTCCATGCAAGAGTTTTGGGTCGTTCCAGAACTTTCGGCCTGAAGCATCCAGCTCAACGCCGCTCGCGACTGGCTTATAGACGCCAACCCTGCGCCCCGCGGATTGGAGTGTCTCGATCAACTTGACTGCGTAATAGGTTTTGCCGATCTCCGTACCAGTTCCCGCTATAAAAGTGACGACTGCTGCATCATCGGTGTCATTCGACTTGTCGTCTTTGTTTAGGTCTGCCATTCTTTCTACATGACTACCGTGCGTTTATCCCTGATCCAGATGCGGGACAGTGGCAAAGCTATTGGAAACATTGAGTCGGCCATCCAGTGGATCGAGAGGGCGGCTAAACAGGATGCAAACATCGTCTGTTTGCAAGAACTCTTCAACGGGCCCTACCCATGCCAGGCTGAAGACCACCAGATGTTTGACCTGGCGGAGTCGGTTCCCGGCCCAACGACAGAGCGGTTAGGGCGTTTGGCGAAAGACCTGGGTATCGTCATCGTGGCTCCGATCTTCGAACGCCGTGCACCGGGTGTTTACCACAATTCAGTGGTCGTGCTCGATGCGGATGGGGCAATGGCGGGAATGTACCGAAAGATGCACGTGCCCGATGACCCTTTGTTCTATGAGAAGTTCTACTTTGCGCCGGGAGACCTTGGGTTTTGCGTCATCGAGACAAGGTTTGCTAAGCTTGGCGTCGGTATCTGCTGGGACCAGTGGTTCCCCGAAGTGGCTAGATTGTTTGCGCTTGCGGGTGCGGAGATCTTGCTCTATCCGACAGCGATTGGCTGGATCGATGAAGAGAAGGCGGAGTTCGGCGAAGGCCAGATGAATGCTTGGCAAACAAGCATCACAGCCCACGCGATTGCGAACGGTTTATGGGTTGGTGCACCTAATCGCGTGGGCGTAGAAGGTCGCTTGGAGTTCTGGGGCTCTTCATTCATCACGTCTCCACGCGGCGAGGTTGTTGCGAAAGGAAGCGTTCAGAATGAAGAAATCGTCGCTGCTGATTGCGTGATCGATGAGATCGATGTGGTTCGAACTCATTGGCCCTTTCTGCGTGATCGACGAATTGACGAGTACGAGGAGCTCACTCGTCGTTGGATTGATTAAGGCAGTACTTCCAATGTTACTGGCAACGTTGTTAGTCCGCCTTCACGATTGGCGACCAGGAAGAATGATCTCGTCCCAGGCGTGGTGGCTGGGTCGGCGGTGAGAAAAAATTCACGTTCCGTTTCCGAGCTGCGAACCAACAAGCCATTAAGTCCTATGTTGTCCACATAGACGCCGAATGCTGGAGTCCGACCAGCGTTTTCCTTGCCAAAAGGAATTTCGGCTTTCGGTTCGTTGATGCGATCAACAACAACTCGTGCCGTAATCGTCCCTCCGGGACGCACGCGGAGGACCAACTCTTCTCCCTCGCTCAGATTGCCTTCGAGAGGTTCAATTCGCGGAACGATCTTCGCCGTGCCACCATTCTCGAATCCATCTATGGGGGCGATCGAGCGTTCAACATGAACGCCGTTGATCAGTGAGGTTGCCACCAATTGAAGCGATGAATTCTTATCGATCTTGGCACCGTTTTCCGGCCATATGACGGCTGGAGCGTATCGTTGGCCAGCCTCAATCGTCACAGGCAGGTTGGTTCTGATGCCTTCGGGCGTTGAAGCGGCGTGGATCGTCACCGGACCGTCAAACTCGTCGAAACGATCAGCACGCAAGATCATTTGGCGGCCGCAGCCTTCAAACAACTTCTTCGATTTGACTTCCGCCTTCGGATTAAAGGAAGGTTTGGCGGGCCGTATCGCTAACCTGTATTCGAAACCGTCACCACCGTCTCCGCGAGTGTCTTCGATTCGCACGCCAAAATCACCATCGTTGGGCGCGACAAAAACAAGGCGGCTGCCCTTCCCCGCAATCCTTTGAGGATCATCATCGTTTTGGTAAGGAACTTCGAAAACCGGAAGTCCATTGGCCGCAGGCGTTTCCTGGTCCGCAAGTTCGCGAACAACGTAGGCCGGCTCGCCGAGGGCGTGGGTGGCATGAGACGTTCCAAAGTAAGTCCAGCGATTTCCCTCATTTGGATAAACATTGAAACCCGAATCGGGGCCTCGAGGATGAAGAAACAGACGAGTTACCTCACCCGAAGCGTACAGATAGTCGTTTAACTTCATCTCGGTGTAGCCAAAAAGCCTGAAGTCACCGATCTGTTTTGAGTCTTTGCCGCGAAAGGTAAAGTAAGAGTCACGCACAGCCTGCAACCGAGTGCGAATCACCGGGGCGTTGTTTTCGTCGATAACGGTGACTATTGGATCGACTTCTTTGTTGCCCATTGGGTCAGCTTCGATTGCCCAAACTTCCCCGGAACGTGCCGAGAATCGATAGATATCCTTCTCACTGACTTCTTTGAGCGATCCTGCGATGAATACGTTCCGCCCAACGATTTGGTCTGTGGCAGCGTCTGATGCGAGCTCCTTTGCTGATTTCGGTTCGCCCAGATCGAGATAGACCTTTTGGATTCGACTTGAAGATGCGACAGCCTCTCTTTTTGTTCCTTCGATCGTCTGCCGTTCGATTCGACCATCGAGTGTTGCCACCAAGACGACTGCCCCATTGGAGTCGTCTTGATCGACCTTGATGTCGGATACTCCACCGAGCACTGGTTCCAGAGGTGGCAGGGATCGAAAGTCCTCCAACGAAAGACGCCTAAGGTTGCCACTCTCGCACGCGATGATCAACTGATGTGATTGCTCATCAATGGCCAAGTCGATCACTGCTGTGTCATCCACGAAACGCGTGGCGATGAGTTTTGGCTGGGCTCGGGGATGCTGGCTATCGAATCTCCAAACACGAATACGATTATCCGATGACCCCGCAATCATGTGCTTGCCATCGGGTGTCCACGTGACCGCGTAAACCTCCCCTTCGGGCTGCGAGAGCGTTTTCAAGCGTTCGCCGGTCTCAATGTCCCAAATCTTGGCCGTTTCGTCGGCACAACCACTTAGCAACCACCTTCCATCTGGTGAGATGTCCAAATCAAAGATGGCACCGTTATGCCCAGCAAGCACAAGAGAATCACCTTCCTTCTCAGTTAGGTTCCAAATCTGAATGTCTCGGTCGTAGCCGGCCGAGACTAGTTTTTTTCCGTCCGGAGTTGGAACAGCATCATATAGAACATCGCGATGTCCATTGATTGAATGAAGAGTTTCTCCGGTCTTCGAGTCAACGACCAAGACTGATCCGTGCGAACCGGCAACGCCTGATGCGATAACGAGGCGGTTGCCATCGCTCGAGAATTCGAGCGAGTTCACCTTTCCAAAATCACCACCGATCTCAACGATCTCATCGTTCGGAGGCTCGATCGTAACAAGGCCGAAACTTGCTTTTGCGACGGCGCCACTTTCGTGCTCGGCTGCAATCGCCGTGATTGGTGTCTTGATGCCTGAACGGGTTTTTATACTCGGAAACTCCGGCACTCGGCGAATAGGTTCCATGCCCTTTGGCCCGGGAGCTCCTTGATCAATCCACTTTTCAAGGATTTCAAGCTCTTCTTCAGTGGGGCCGTCTTCCCCGTCTGGGGGCATTACGGGCTCGAGACGACCGGCGGCCATCATGAAGAGACGACTACTCGTGGCTGAGTGAGGTGTGATCGAGGGCCCAGAAACGCCACCCTTCATAAGACCCTTAAAGTTCTCCATTACAAACCCGCCTTCGGCATCACCCTCCACGTGGCAAAACATGCAGTGGTTTTCGAAGATCGGCAAGACATCACGTACGTAGTCGATCGTCTCTGAATTGCGCGGCGGGTCCACAACAGGTTCCGCTATCAGCGATGATGCAATGAACGTGATGAGGAGGCTTACTTTGAAGATTTGATTCATAGTGGCACCTTGAAAGAACCAGTGAGTTTTGGCTTTTGGTTTCCACCGCTTCCGCGAGAAGAGCGATATACGGAGTGATGACCCGATCATGTTTTCAGTGATTGAACGTGAATTCAGTGCTGGTGAGGAGGCTCCAAGCGACATCTTCGAGTGCCTGGCGTCGATCGTTTCCGTACTCTTTCATCGTCTCCAAGATGGTTTGGAGCTGCGTGTCCGTGGGCGGACGCGACAACGCTCGCAGAAAGAGGGACGTAACGGCGGTCGCATTGTCAGCCTCTTCTTCGATGAG
>JBCCKZ010000153.1:0-10126 GCA_039027135.1 Planctomycetota bacterium | reverse complement strand
CGGTTCTTCGATGGTGCCGTTGACGGGCAGCACGACGCTGTGATCGACGGACTGGGGCAACATTTTGGCAACCTTTGAATTGGTTCGGTAAGAAACCAAATTGATTGCTGGAGCAAAGGTTCGGACGATGCGGCCGTTTTCTTCTGTCCAAATAGTAGATTGAACGACGCCTCCTTCGGGGAACTCAATCTGATAGCCAATTTCGATCAACTCTTCGGTTTGCCCACTTAGCATTGGCACGACGGTGGGCCCGCTGCAGGTGAGTTTCGCGTTGACGACGACATAGTGGCCCGGGAAAAGCATTGGAAACTGTCTGATCTCGCCCCGTTTAGTCATGGGTTCGTCGCGGAGCGTTTGCTCGATGGCCACGAGACCGCGATAACCGTTTCGCCAGTCAAGCCTCTTCGATTTCCGTTCCATGCCCCTTTGAGTCGTGAGCGTTAACTCAGGTTGGCCGTTGGGACGCTCGGTAATCTCCCCGCGAAAGTCAGTCACGACGGGGCCGACTTGAAGCGATGCATCGAATCCCAAGAAACGTCCGTCGAGGCCTTCGTTGCTGGTTTGTTGAAGCCTTTGAATGATCCTCGAATGCCCTTGCGACACGAAAAGCACGTTATCGACCGTATGTTCCACTCGAGCATCGACGTCATAGAGGGTCGATGTGACATGGTTGTAGCCGACGGGTTTGCCGCCCACGTAGTAGACATCCCACGTCTCCCAGTTCGGGTCAATCCTCAGACTTGGAGGCTTATCCAGCTCTGATAGCAGGTCATCATCGGATGTTGCACTGACTGGTTTTGTCGGTGTCAGGATAGGTCGGGGAGGTAAATCACATCCGAGAGCAAAGAGCGTTGAGCCGAGGATGAATCGAAGAAGAAAAGCGTGGCGCATAGCGATAAGTCGAGTAGGGATTTCCCAAGAACTGCCAATTCTATCGCGGACACCCAAACTCGCACGCACAAAACGTTCGGCAAAGCCCAGGACCACCGGGACGAACGCCACGGATTCCGAGGCTCTCGCTTTTGCCGGTTTTAACGATGAGGTTGGATGTCTGGCCTATCGGCAAAGGGTTTCGGCCCGTTCGCGGCAGTGATGGCTTAGCGGCACGGTGCCTGACCTAGCGTTGAGAGTCCCGACATCTCGAGATGACGGGTTTCCCCCCTCGTAGACATCCAGCACCCACAAGGGCCATGGGCTTCCTTCAACGCATTTTGCGCAATTCGCCAAACGGTAACGCCGCGGATCCATACGCCGCAGGTAGTTTCGAGACCTTGTCGGACGACGAGCTTCGCACCCACATGGGCATCAAAACCTACGGTGCATTCGAGCTGACCGACGCGATCCGTCCGTCTTATGACCTGCAGATCGTTCCTAAACAAGGCTTCCGAAAAGACAAATATGTCGACGAAGCCAGCGGGCAAACGACTCCTGTGGTGATGGCGGCTGCTTCGAAAGAACGGCTCCTGGATCTCTTTTTCAGCCTCATTCAACCTTTGGGACCTGTTGTCGACGTGGTCCTGGAAACCAGTCATCGCAGCGAAGACAGCCATGAGGATCTGTATCGCGAGCACATCGACCTGCCCGTCCTGGAAAGCACGCTGCTAGAGTTCGAAGATGTCTTGTTAAATGACGGGTGCACGGGCATCGCCGTCATCAATCCAAACAAGAAACGCGAGGTTCAGTTCGATGAGCACAAGCTACTGATCGCCTACGGCGAAGAGACGGCAGAGTTCGAGAAGATCCTTATCCAGGGCGATGTGTATCCGGACCAGGATATTCGTTTCATCACAGAGGCCGAACACGTACACTCTTCGAGTGAGCGACTGTACCGCTCGTTCGGGCAGATGATGACGCGTTTGGGAATGGATAGTGTCTCCACCGAAGGTGAGGACGCCGCCGGGGCTTGGTGATCGTGCTGAGGCGTGGCGGCTGAGCGGCTTTTTTGGGAAACTACGGCCCGATGACCGAGCCCGTACCCATCTGCACGATTGCTTCCCTTGATTCTCACCATCAGTTCATCCCTGCATCCCACTTCTCGCAGCCGCGTCTTGGCGTCCGCCTGTGTTGAGCGTCTGAACTCGCTTGATCAGTCGGTTGAACTCTTCGACCTATCGCAGACGGCGCTTCCTCCATGTGATGGTGCCGCGGCTTACGGGGACCCCGAAGTTCAGCGTTTGGCCGGATTGATTCAATCAGCTGATGGAATTCTTGTCGCGTCTCCGATCTACAACTACGACGTCAATGCGGCTATCAAGAACGCGGTTGAGCTGACGGGAAAAGCCTGGACGGGCAAGGTGGTCGGTTTCATGGTCGCGGCTGGCGGACAAGGTAGCTACATGTCGGTGATGGGGCTTTGCAATAGTCTGATGCTGGACTTTAGGTGCGTCATTGTCCCGAGGTTCATCTACGCGACGGGCGAATCATTCGAGGGTAACGAACTAGCCGATGAGCAGATTCAAGAACGCGTCAATCAGTTGGTCGATGAAACGATCCGGATGAGCTCGGCTTTATCAAGCCAGTGATCTCAAGAACCGCGGAACTTCCTCACTCGCTTTGCCTCGGATGACCTCACCGAATTCCATGGAAACGGGTGTGTCGTCCAAGTTGATCTCGACACGTTGGCAATTCGGTGGTGTGGATTGAACGATGCCGGCGGCTGGGTAAACCAAACCGCTCGTCCCAATCGTCAAGAAGACATCAGCTTGCCGGGCTGCTCGATCAATCCTCGATAGGCCAATTGGCATCTCACCAAACCAAACCACATTGGGCCTTAATCTGCCCGGACAATCTTCGTCCTTCGAAGTGCTATCGTGCGTTTGATAGGGATCAAGATCGTTGGTCCATTCAATGACCTCTTTACAGAGTTCGCATTGAATCTTAAGCAGTTCGCCGTGCATCGGTAAGACGTTTTGACTACCCGCTCGCTGGTGCAGGTCATCGATGTTTTGTGTGACGAGCAAGAACTCATCGTTGCGAGATTCGGCGTAGTGTTTCGCCTCGAACTCGGCAAGTGACCGGTGAGCCGCGTTAGGCTGAATCTCGGGTGATTGAAGCTTACGGCGACGTTCGTTGTAGAACCTCTGCACGAGAGCTGGATCTCTAGCAAATGCCTGTGGTGTTGCGACATCTTCGGGACGGTGACCCTCCCAAAGTCCGTCGGCACCACGGAATGTCGCGATGCCTGATTCGGCTGAGATACCAGCGCCCGTCAGAATCAAGATACGCATGGTCACGATTTCTTAAGCATCGATATCGTAGACTTTCTCAAAGTCGATATAGGTCTCCACTGCCGCTGGAACTCGGTAGCGTATCGATTGACCCAGTTCGAGTCGTTTTCTTATCTCGGTGCTGCTCAACTCAATAGCTGGCATCTTAACGATGTAGCGTTCTATCTGTTCGATGCGATCTTGGCGAGTCAAAGTCTCAAGAACACTTAGGTCGATCGGGGGATCGCCACCACGTTGAATGATCGCTGGCGTAACCAACTCCAGGAACTCGCTTGGTTCGTTCCAACTCTCCATGGATGCGAGCGAGTCACTACCCATAATGAAGAACCACTGAGTGTCTGGTTCTTCTTGTCGAAGCGATCGCACCGTATCGACGCTGTAGCTTATTCCACCGGCACGAAGCTCACGTCCATCCAAAGAGAATGAGGCATTCCCACCGATTGCCAATTGGATCATGGCTTTGCGGTGATTGTCCGAAGCGGTTGGTCCAGCCGGTTTCAAAGGAGAGGTCGCGGCGGGGACCCAAAGCACCTCATCGAGATTCAATTGTTCTCTCGCGGCTTCGGCAATCCACAGATGGCCAATGTGAATGGGATCAAACGATCCTCCGAGGATTCCTACGCTTCGGCCGATCGGCGTGCTTTCTTCAGTCAAAATCAAAAATATCGGTATGGGTTTGCTGCGGTAGCAGCATCGTTTGGGGGCACTCGAAGTGTCATCGCGATCATGTGAGCATTGCATCGTAAGTTCTCGCAAAGTTGGCTGTCGATGGGCCAGGCGACGCCAACTCGCGTGCAAAGCTTCATTGGATGGAATTCTCCGTCTGTCGTCGTGTCACTCTCCCCGCGACGATTCCGAAACCCAATATCAAGGATGTCCCATGACTACCCGACTAATGATCGTCACGCTGGCGGCCGCGTCGGTCTCTGGCAACCTGGTTCTAGCGAATGAATTTGATGCATTGATTGTGGAGTTGTCCCCCGGCAATCGATCAGCCGTTCGGCAAACGGCCGGCTCACCGATGCATCGCATGCCATCGCTGGTCGAAGCGGAAGATCGAGTGCAACTGCACCGCCCACAACCGCTTGCGGCACAACGTCCCCAGAACCCCGGTTTCTCTTCTCTGCCAGATCTTCGCGACCCCAACGTGGCAAAGTCGTTCTCTTCGAACGGTATCAACGCTGAGGCGGTCTCTCATCATCTTCCGTGGAACCAATCCACGGGGCAATGCTGTGACACCCAGCCAGTCCATCGTGAAGTGGTGACATGCGATAAGCCGCTCTTTCGCATGCCTAAGTTACCTAAGCCGAAGCTCCGTCTGCCCAAGCTGAACTGTGGTTCGTGTGGGTGTGGCGAGATCGTTGATGCCGTCGCTTGTAGCTCGGGTCACTGCGATCAGGGAGCTGAGCTTGGTACATGCCCTCCGCGTCAGCCCGTGAATCTTCCCAGAGGAAGCTTCTATGGTGTATTCAAGGCTGACCGTTGCGACACCGGGGTTTGGGATGGTTATCAAAGACGATGCAAACCCATCCAGGGGCGCTCGAGCTGTGATGGCCAGTGCGGCGAGATTCTTGGACCACGCGGCTGCGGTTGTGCAACGGGTTGCGACCAGGCTGTACCAAGCACGACGTGCGATTGTGAGGGTTAGGTAAGCAAGCCGCTGGGACAACGCGCAGAGGTAAAAAAAACGGCACCGTCCTCCCATTCGTGTTCAGGGTCCGCGCTGAAAAGGCCGATAGCCCTAGTACCATGGATTGGGAGGGTGGAACGATCGGTGCCATCGTTCCAGCATCAAGGGTCATGGTGAGGCAGGGAGGGCTTCACCATGACCCTTTCTTTTTGCGCTAAACGCATTGGATTTAGCAAACGTCGTCAGGCTTCCAAGGGACGGCGACGCGTTTCGGGGATCCTGACGGGCGCGGTCACCAACTTGGCTCGATTGAATAAACTGCCTATTCGCCGGCAATGACGCTCAAGCGAAGAGTTGCTCGATCACGTTGCCGTCACGGACCAGGGTGATGGGGCGGCCGCTTGGCGTGTGGAACTCCATCAAAGGATCAATGCCTAAGGCATGATAGAAACTCGCCGCCACATCATCCGGTTTGATGGGATCGTTCTTGGGACCGGATGCGGTTGCATCGCTCTCGCCGATGACTTGGCCACCTTCGATACCACCACCAGCCATCAACATCGTCATGCAACGGGGATAGTGATCACGCCCGCCCTCAGCGCTCTTTGTGTTGATCTTCGGCGTTCGGCCGAACTCGCCTGTCATGTAGACAACGGTTGAGTCCAATAGACCGCGTTGTTCCAAGCCATCGAGCAGTGCCGAGACGCCTTGGTCGAGTAATGGAAGTTTTTTGCTCAGCTGCGTGAAGTTGTCACGGTGGGTATCCCAGCCACCGAACTGGATCGTCACAAAGTTCACACCCGATTCAATCAGCCGCGTCGCCAAGAGACAACTTTGGCCAAATGGAGATTCACCAAAGGGCTCGGCAAACTTCGCAGGTTCTTTGCTGATATCAAAGGCTTCTCGGGTGCGTTGGGACGTCAGTATGTCGTAGGCACGATCCGAGAATCGATCCATGCCGCTGATAGTCGGATCGGATTCCAAACGATCAAATCGCCGATCCAAGTTCTTCAGCAGCCTTTGTCGCTGAGCCACCAATTCCAAGTCGATTCCGCCGGCAAGCGATACGCCTCGAACTGAAAACGGCTTGCCCGGCTGGGGCGTGGCGTTCGTTTCTAGCGGTGAGTGAGCGATTCCCAGGAAACCTGCGTTGTGGTTTGAACGCGGGATGGAAACCTGGCCGGGTAAATCGATCACTGATTGCCTTAGCCGATCTACCACGGCACCGTATGTAGGGTACTCCAACGAGGCGATAGGCTTGCTGCCAGTGACGACGTACTCTTGGCCCAAAGCATGCGCCGCGAGTGTGTGGGATACGCCTCGCATCAGGGCAAACTTGTCATTCCTCGACGCCAATAGCGGTAGGTGCTCACTGAGTCGAATGCCAGGAATCTTCGTGCCGATGGAATTGAACTTGCCACGGTATTCAGAGGGGGCGTCGGGTTTTGGGTCGAACGAGTCAAGGTGCGATGGCCCACCAGGTAGCTCGATGAAGATGGCACGTTTGTTTTCGGTTAGCCCCTGGCCTTGGGTGGCAACGAGTCTTTCAGCCGCATCAACCGAAAGTCCGGTTCGGCTGATGGAGCCAAGGGCCGAGAATCCAGCTGACAAAACACCCACGCGTAGAAGGTCACGTCTTTTGAGGCCGTCGCAGTAGTGGTTCATGGCTGGTCCTAGTGGTTGAGGATGAATTCTTTGGTGTTGACCAACGCCCAAAGCAAAGACTCGGTTGCTCTTTGCGGTTGCTCAACTTCTTCAAAAATCTGTTTGGCGGCGACAAGCTCAGCTTCATCTGGCAGCCGACTGAGCGTTCGCAGATAAGCTTCATGGATAACTTCATCGATCGAGCGATTCTTGCTCGCCATCGCTTGAGCGTCATCGTTTCTGATTAGCGACTCTGGACGATCCTCAAGCTGTCTCAGTTCGGTGAGTGACATCGGATTCAACCCGGCATCGGTAATCCGCTTGGCGAGACTCCGGTATTGAACTTGATACTTCTTGATTTGTTGCGGTTTCAGGTTGGGGCGATTGGTGACTCTTGAGATTTGCCAAAGTCTCTGCTCGACTCGCTCAAGGGCTTCCTTCGGTGGCGAGTTGGTTTTGACGCTCGCCCAACCCATCTCGTTGGTGATTTGAGCTGCCCAGCCACGTCGGTCGGCAATCATCGTATGGATGTCACGATCGTTCCGCAGATAAATAGATTGCAAGAGGCTTGGATCGCTCGTTCGATCGCAATCACAATTTGATTCTCGTGTTGATTGACCAAAGACTTGCATGGCAAAGTCGCCGCGGTTTTGGTTGGCTGGGCGCGCGTTGGCGATAGCCAAGTCTTCGAGGTTGAGTCGCATTTCTTGGGCACGTTTGTCCCCGATGGTCGCCAGCGCCAATGCATCCGCGATTGCTTCAGCGGGCAGTCGATGAGGGATGTAGCGAGCGAAATTTCGCCGGTCGTGCAGATTGGTCTCGTTGGTCAAATGACCCCGTTGGTAGGCATCCGACATGAGGATCGTGCGGTGCAGCCATTGGAGATCAAACCCCGAGTCAATGAAACCTTGACATAAGTACTCCAGGAGGCCGGGAATGCTGGGTGGATTGGCGAGATTAAGGTCATCGGTTGGTGAGACGATTCCGACGCCAAAGTGATTGTCCCAGACACGATTAACGATCGCGGCAGCGAAGTAAGGGTTGTCAGGATCTCGCAGCCAAGCCATCAGGTCATCACGAGGATCTTGATCAAGTTGAATGCGTTCGTCTTCTCCGAGGATGGTGCCTCGAGGCACACGGTCGGCACCGAAGTTCTTTTGCTTCGACTTTTTCCGTCGTCGGGCCTGACGATCATCAATGATCAGCTCTGAATAAGGGAGCAAGTCGCCTTTGCGACCGGCCTCTTGAATCAGACGATTGATGTTGACGTTCTTGCTTTTCTTGCCGCCTGTGATGTTGTTCAGCAACGCATCTCGCTCGACCACGGATTCCCTGGGGACGGTGTTCCGCTTGTACTGCACGGGAGTGAAGACATTCGCAAACTGCGTGAAGTCATTCTGGGTCCATTGATCAAATGGGTGTTTGTGACACTGAGCACACTGAATACTGAGTCCCAAAAATGAGTAGGCAAAGCCAATCGCGCGATCTTCGCTTGTTTGAAAGTTTCGGCGACCCCAATAAAGAGGCATGCACTCTCGCGAGGCGAACTCGGATTCGCCGCCGGGTTGGCTGGCTCGGCTCATCGATTCGCAGTAATCGCGGTACGACTCATCGGGATCTCGGCTGGTCGCGACAACGATTCGTTCAACGATCTCATCGTATGGCATGTTCTCGGCAACCCTTGCTCGAAGCCACTCGTACCACATTCGGCCTCCGGCGTTTCGAACGGGAATGACTTGCGTCAACTCACCCGCATTGTTGCCCGTCCAATCCGAAAGCTTGGTTGCCCACCAGGCCGCATAGCCCTCGGTTTCCATGAGCTCGTCTATGAGGTGTTCTCGTTTGTTGGAAGATCGATCATCAAGAAATGATTGAACTTCATCTGCCGCTGGCAAAAGACCTGTGAGATTGAGGCTGACTCGGCGAATGAAGTCGGCATCAGAACACCGCCCTGATGGTACGAGACCGAGCTGCCGGTGTTTGCGCGAAATGAGTTGGTCAACGGGATGCTTGCTTGATTCGACTTGCTGGGCGGCAGCCACGCGTTTGGTGATCTCGGGTGCAATGGGCTGGACGTAGGGCACGGTCACGACGGCGTTGTCATAGGCAACGACTAGGTGCGTGTCGCCGGCGCTGTCGCCTCGGACGAGGCCGTTCTGGTCGACTGTGGCGATGGCGTCATCACGAGAGCTAAATCGACAGAGCTCTGTGACATCCTCGGACGTACCGTCGGGCCATTGGGCAACCACTCGAAGCTGTACGGGGCGGAAGGTTCCCCCGCGAGTGATCGACGCGGGTGTCACCGCGAGGTGTTCGATCGTCTGAATGTTTTCTTGTCGATGGGTTGCTCCTTCGGCAATCCATTTTTCGAGTACTCGGTACTGCCAAGAATCGACGTCAAAACGTTTGCCACCCTCATGCAGTTCGGCGTCGGTTGGTTTGTAGAGAATGAGGCTTTCGGAGACATCATCCAGATCGACGCGTCCGAAATCGTCGGAGGTCATCGCGTCGTGATCGGCCTTAAAGTCATAGCCGAATAGTGAAAGCGCGAAGCCACCGCGACCCTGAAACGATCCATGGCAGGCTCTGCCGTTGCACCCGAGCCGACCAAGCAGCGGAATGACATGCCGTTGGAAGTTGGGGGTTTCTTCCGACGCACTCTCGAATCTCTCACTCAGGGGTGGAAGAATCTCGCTGTGGACGGAATTCACGAGTAACGTCATCAATATGACGCAGGCCGAGAGAGTGCGTGGAGCGACGCGCATGGTGGGAAACCGCTCGAATCGGGGTGGGGTGATTCACGCCATAGTGTAACCGATAGGGGATCAGCCATTTCAATTGAACCCCAAATAGGGCAGGGAGAAAGATCAAGATCGTGTTCGGGGCTCCGCCTTGAGGCGTCGAAGCCCATTTTTTTCCCTGGGGCCGACGCATCAAGGTGATATGGATAACTACAAAGGAGATGGGTTGCCTCTGGGGCAAGCTTGGATTCTGTTACCGCCTAGCGGACGTGCACCCATGCCTTGGAATTTCCGGCGACGAGATGAGCGACGACAAACTTTGGATTGGTTTTGATCTCGGTGGCACGAAGATGCTGACGGTGGCCTACGACGAAGATTTCAACGAGAAAGGTCGCCGCCGGCGCAAAACGCGGGGGCGTGAGGGGAGCGACCAGGGCGCCCAGCGCATCGTTTCGACAATACACCGGCTGCTCGATGAGAACGAACTCGACGCAGAGCAGATTGCGGGGATTGGCATCGGTTGTCCGGGGCCGATCGATCTCGACGAGGGCAGCATCCTGACAACGCCGAATTTGGGTTGGGACGATGTTGAAATTCGAAAGTTGCTCGAGAAAGAGTTTGAGTGTTACGTCAAAGTGCTCAACGATGTTGATGCAGGTGTCTATGGGGAGTACCAGTTCGGCGCGGCCAAGGGGGCTCGGTGTGCTGTGGGGATCTTTCCCGGCACCGGAGTCGGAGGCGGGTGTGTTTATGAAGGCAACATCCTTCAAGGAAATGGGATTAGCTGCATGGAGATCGGACACACTCGGATTAGCAGCAGCAATCGAGGGAGTGGCTTCAAGATTCCCGGCACGGTTGAAGCGGAATCCAGTCGTTTAACGATT